>JAPSIX010000117.1 GCA_031178475.1 Microbacterium sp.
CATCCGAAGGTCACCCCAGCTCTGCACGGCACCTACGCCGGCCTCGCCCACCCGGCGATGATCGAGTACCTGCAGTCGATCGGGGTCACGGCCGTGGAGCTGCTGCCCATCCACGCTTTCGTCCCCGAACCGCGGCTGCTCGAACGCGGCCTGACGAACTACTGGGGTTACAACACGCTCAACTTCTTCACGCCGCACACCGCCTACGCCTCGGAGTCCGCCCGCAAGAGCGGACCGGAAGCGGTGCTCGCGGAGTTCAAGGGCATGGTCAAGCTGCTGCACCAGGCGGGGATCGAGGTCATCCTCGACGTGGTCTACAACCACACCGCCGAGGAGGGCATCGGAGGACCGCGCTCCAGTCTGCGCGGCATCGACAATGCGTCCTATTACCGCCAGCTCGACGACGGCGCCTACGTCGACACGACGGGCTGCGGCAACACGCTGGACACGTCGGTCGACGCCGCCGCGCGGCTCGTGCTCGACTCTCTGCGCTACTGGGCGACCGAGATGCAGGTGGACGGATTCCGTTTCGACCTCGCCGCGGCACTGGGTCGCGACGCAGGCCACGCCTGGGATCCCGAGCATCCTCTGCTGCTCGCCATCCGCGACGATCCCGCCCTGCAGGACGTGAAGCTGATCGCCGAGCCGTGGGACATCGGGATCGGCGGCTGGCAGACCGGTGGCTTCCCCGTCGGCTGGAGCGAGTGGAACGACCGTTACCGCGACCGGGTCCGGAACTTCTGGCTCAGCGACATCGATTACGCGCGCCGCGCATCGCCGCCGGTCGGCGTCGGCGGGTTCGCGAATCGGCTCGCGGGCTCCGCCAACACGTACTGCGACGAGCGCGGCCCGCTTGCCAGCGTCAACTACATCACCGCCCACGACGGATTCACCCTGCACGACCTCGTCTCGTACGACGTCAAGCACAACGAGGCCAACGGCGAGCACAACCGCGACGGCGCGGACATGAACCGCTCCTTCAATCACGGCGTCGAGGGAGAGACCTCCGATCCGGTCGTCCTGGCCACCCGCCGCAAGGCGATGCGCAACCTGCTGGGCACACTGCTGCTCTCCGCGGGCGTGCCGATGCTGACCGCGGGCGACGAGTTCGGACGTACGCAGCGCGGCAACAACAATGCCTACTGCCATGACTCGGCCCTGACCTGGCTGAACTGGGACCACGAGCAGTGGCAGAAGGATCTCACCGCGCACGTCGCGCACCTGACCCGCGTCCGCGCCGCGAACCGCGCCCTTCGCCCCAGCAGGTACGCGCGTCTGGGCGAGCACGTCCCGGAGGCGTCGGTGATGGACTGGTTCGATCAGAACGGCGCGACGATGGAGGCGGAGCAGTGGAGCGATCCGCGCCACCGCACTCTGCAGTACGTCGCGGAGGCCGCGCCGGAAGACGGCGAGACCAACCGCATCCTGCTGATCGTGCACGGCACTGAGGCTCCGACCGACGTGCGCCTGCCCGCGTCCCTGGCCGATGCGACATCGTTCGTCCTGCTCTGGTCCAGCGCCGACGAAGCACCCGCGACGGAAGTTCGGCGTTACGAGCCGGGGGCGGTATTGCCCATCCCCGGGACGTCGATGCACCTGTTCCGAGTCGAGTGAGCTCCACCATTACCCGACGGATTCACCCTTCACCAGAGGGTGCCGCCCGGCCTCGCCTGCACGGTACATTCAAGGTGTGGCAGCACGAACGGCTCAAGCACCCGCGGCGCTGAGAAGCCCCGCCCAGATCCCGCTACGGTCCGCCGTGGAGACGCAGTCGAGCGGGGGGACCTCCGCGGGCCGGATCCCGCTGGCAGATCCCTCCCCGCGGGTGCCAGGCGGCTACCCGGCGAAGGCCTTCGTGGGAGAGGTGGTGCCGTTCCGCGTCGTCGCATTCCGCGAGGGGCACGACCGCATCGGCGTGCACCTGCGACTGAGCGGGCCGTCCGGAGATGAGACGCTGCACCGGCTGCGGGCGCTGAACGACGGAACCGATGGCTGGATGACGCAGCTCGCGATCGATGTCCCCGGCATCTGGCGGTACCGGTTCGAAGGGTTCGCCGACGACTATGCGACGTGGGCCCACGCGGCCGAGGTGAAGGCCGAAGCCGGCGTGGACATCGCCGTGATGAGTGCCCTGGGCGTGCAGCTGCTTGAGACGGCGGCGGGCGAGGCCGACCGACCGACCGCCGAGAAGCGGATGCTGAAGGCTGCCGCGAAGCGGTTGAAGACACCGGATGCCGCGGAGCTGCATTCCGTCGCCACGGACGCCACGGTCGCGGACGCGTTCGCGGCGCGTCCTGTGGCCTCGCTCGGATCCGTGACGGTGTGGATGACGCTGCGGGTCGAGCGCACCCGCACCGGGGTGGGCGCGTGGTACGAGTTCTTCCCCCGTTCCGAGGGCGCGGTGCGTCGCAAGGACGGCACGGTCAAGAGCGGCACGTTCCGCACCGCGGCGAAGCGCCTGCCCGGCGTCGCCGGGATGGGGTTCGATGTCATCTATATCGTTCCGGTTCATCCCATCGGCACGACCAACCGCAAGGGCAGGAACAACACCCTCACCGCCGAACCGACCGACCCCGGGTCGCCGTACGCGATCGGATCGGCGGAGGGCGGGCACGACGCCATCCATCCCGAGCTGGGCACGCTCAAGGACTTCCGGGCGTTCGTCCGAGCCGCTGAAGCTCAGGGCCTGGAGGTCGCGATGGATCTCGCCCTGCAGGCCTCGCCGGATCACCCGTGGGTCGCCGAGCACCCGGAGTGGTTCACCACGCTGCCGGACGGCACGATCGCGTACGCGGAGAACCCGCCCAAGAAGTACCAGGACATCTATCCCCTGAACTTCGACAACGATCCCGAGGGCATCTACGCCGAGGTGCTGCGCATCGTGAAGCACTGGGTCGCGCAGGGGGTGAAGATCTTCCGCGTCGACAACCCGCACACCAAGCCGCTGGAGTTCTGGGAGTGGCTCATCGGCACGGTGAACGCCGAGGACCCGGACGTGATCTTCCTTGCCGAGGCGTTCACGCGTCCTGCGGTGATGCGCGCCCTCGCTGCCGTCGGGTTCCAGCAGAGCTACTCGTACTTCACGTGGCGCAACACGAAGGCCGAGCTGGAGGAGTTCCTCACGTCGGTGTCTCAGGAGACCAGCGACTACATGCGGCCGAACCTGTTCGTCAACACGCACGACATCCTCACGGAGTACCTGCAGTTCGGGGGCCGCGCCGCCTACCGCATCCGGGCCTGCATCGCCGCGACCGCCGGGCCCGTGTACGGCGTGTACGCCGGCTACGAGCTCATCGAGAACGTCGCGCGTCCTGGCTCCGAGGAGAACATCGACAACGAGAAGTACGAGTACAAGTTCCGCGACTGGGAAGGCGCCGAAGAGCGTGGTGAGTCCCTCGCGCCCCTGCTGCGCCGGCTGAACGAGATCCGCCGTGAGCACCCGGCGCTGCGGCAGCTGCGCAACATCGCCTTCCACTGGAGCGACGATGACGCCGTCCTGGTGTATTCCAAGCACCTCGATGCACCGTTCACCGGTACGGGAAGACCCGACACCCTCATCGTCGTCGCCAACGTCGACCCGCACTCCGTGCGCGAGACCACCGTGCACCTCGATACGCGCGTCTGGGGCGTGACACCCGGCGACGACTTCGAGGTGGAGGACCTCCTCACGGGTGAGACCTGGACGTGGAAGGATCACAACTACGTGCGACTGGACGCGTTCTCCGAGCCGGTGCACATCCTGAGGGTGAAGGAGCGGTCATGACCGACATCGACGACGTCACAGCATCCCCCGACTGGGTCCGCGTCGCGCATGCGTCGCACCACGACCCGCATTCGGTCCTCGGAGCGCACCCGGACACGGATGCCGCAGGTCGCACGACCACCACGATCCGCGCCCGACGGCCTCTCGCACGCTCCGTCGCCGCTGTCTTCGCCGACGACACCCGGCTCGACCTCGTGCACATCGCTCACGGCATCTGGGAGGGTCAGCACGACGGCCCTCCCGTGGCGTACCGCATCGCAACGACCTACGAGGAGACCGGCGAGACCATCGTCGGCGACCCGTACCGCCACCTGGCCACACTCGGCGACATGGACCTGCATCTCATCGGAGAAGGACGACATGAGCGGCTGTGGGAGGTCCTCGGCGCTCACCCTCGGATGCTGGACGGGGAGACCGGCGTGGACTTCGCCGTCTGGGCTCCGAACGCCCAGTCGGTTCGCGTCGTCGGCGATTTCAACGCGTGGAACGGCGAGGGCCACGCGATGCGATCTATGGGGGCCAGCGGGGTCTGGGAGCTGTTCCTGCCCGACGTGGCGGTCGGATCGCGCTACAAGTACGAGATCCTGACGGCCGACGGCCGCTGGATCCTCAAGGCCGACCCGATGGCGCAGCAGGCCGAGTTGCCCCCGGGTACGGCGTCCGTGGTATCCCTCAGCGCTTACCGATGGGGCGACGGCGCCTGGCTCACCCGGCGGGCCGCGACGCGGGCCGTTTCGCAGCCGATGTCGGTGTACGAGGTGCATCTGGGCTCGTGGCGGGGAGGGCTGGGTTACCGCGAGGCTGCCGACCCGCTCATCGAGCACGTGCTGGCCACCGGATTCACCCATGTCGAGTTCATGCCTCTCGCCGAGCATCCCTTCGGCGGCTCCTGGGGATACCAGGTTTCGGGCTACTATGCGGCCACCAGCCGCTTCGGCTCCCCCGACGACCTGCGCTACCTGATCGACCGCCTGCACCAGGCCGGCATCGGGGTGATCATGGACTGGGTACCAGGGCACTTCCCCAAGGACGAGTTCGCCCTGGCGCGCTTCGACGGGCAGTCGCTGTACGAGCACCCCGATCCCCGACGCGGTGAGCATCAGGACTGGGGCACGTTGATCTTCGATTACGGCCGCAACGAGGTGCGCAACTTCCTGGTGGCCAACGCGCTGTACTGGTTCAGCGAGTTCCACGTCGACGGGTTGCGAGTGGATGCTGTGGCGTCGATGCTCTACCTCGACTACTCCCGCCGCGATGGGGAATGGGAGCCGAACATCCACGGCGGCCGCGAGAACCTCGAGGCCATCCGCTTCCTGCAGGAGGTCAACGCCACCGCGTACCGTCTGCACAAGGGCATCGTGATGATCGCGGAGGAGTCGACGGCCTTCCCGGGGGTCACTGCACCCACCTCCCACGCCGGGCTCGGCTTCGGTTTCAAGTGGAACATGGGCTGGATGAACGACTCGCTCGTGTACATGAAGCGCGACCCGATCCATCGTTCGCACCACGAGGGCGAGATCACGTTCTCGTTCGTGTACGCGTTCGGCGAGAACTATCTGCTCCCGATCAGCCACGACGAAGTGGTGCACGGCAAAGGCAGTCTGATCTCGCGGATGCCGGGCGACCACGCCCACAAGCTCGCGAATGTCCGCGCGTACCTCGGCTTCATGTGGGGCCACCCGGGCAAGAAGCTGCTTTTCATGGGGCAGGAGTTCGGGCAGATCGGCGAATGGTCCGTGGACCGGGAGCTGGACTGGTGGCTGCTGGAACAGCCCTCCCACACGCAGCTGCAGTCGTTCGTCGGTTCCATGAATGCGGTCTACCGCGCGCAGGCGCCGCTGTGGGAGCGCGACAACGACGGCTCGTCGTTCTCGCGGCTCGGTGGGCCGACGTGGGATCCCAGCATCGTCGCGTTCGAACGGCGCGATGCGCACGGCGGGCACCTCGTCGTCATCACTAATTTCTCCGGCGCGATCCGGACGGGATACCGGCTGGCGCTGCCCGTGGAGGGAACGTGGCTGGAGGTGCTCAACACCGACGCTGCCGAGTACGGCGGC
>JAPSIX010000014.1 GCA_031178475.1 Microbacterium sp.
CGAAGCCCGCCGCCAAGACCGAGGCGAAGCCCTCGGCGAAGACATCCGGAGCGGCGAAGCCCGCTCCCGGTCCCAAGCCCGGGCCTGCCAAGCCCGCGCCTGCCCCGCAGGCCAAGGCCGAAGCGCCCGTGGCGGAAAGCCCGGCTGCCGAGAAGGCGGTCCCGGACAAGCCCGTATCCGAGCAGCCCGCCACCCCGGAAACCGGAGCACCCGCTCCCGGACCCTCGCGTCCGGACGCGCCCAAGCCCGGTGGCAACGCGCCGAAGCCGGGTGGAAGCGCACCCAAGCCCGGCGCACCCCGTCCGGGCAACAACCCGTTCTCCTCCGCGCAGGGGATGGGGCAGCGTCCGGCCGGCCCGCGTCCGGGCAACAACCCGTTCTCCTCCGCGCAGGGCATGGGCCAGCGCCCGACCCCGGGCAACATCCCGCGCCCGCAGGCACCGCGTCCCGGTTCACCCCGGGTCGGCGCTCCGCGCCCCGGTGGCCCCGGTCGTCCGGGTGGCGCACGCGGCGGTCAGGGCGCTCGTCCCGGTGCACCGTTCCAACAGCGCTCCGGCGGACCGGGTCGTCCCGGTGCCGGTGCAGGTGCCGGCGGTGGCTTCCAGCGTCCCGGTGGTGGCGGCGGCGGGTTCGCCGGTCGCCCCGGTGGTGGTGGTGGTCGTGGTCGTGGCCCCGGCGGTGGTACCGCAGGCGCCTTCGGCAAGGGCGGCGGCAAGAGCAAGCAGCGCAAGTCGCGTCGGGCGAAGCGGCAGGAATTCGAGATGCGGTCGGCGCCGGTCGTCGGCGGCGTCAACGTCCAGAAGGGCAACGGCGAGACGATCCGGCTGCGTCGCGGCGCATCGATCGCTGACTTCGCGGACAAGCTCGAGGCCCTGAACGGCTACACCGTTCAGCCCGGCACGCTCGTGACCATCCTGTTCAACCTCGGAGAGATGGCCACGGCCACCGAGTCGCTCGACGAGGCGACCTTCGAGGTGCTGGGCGAGGAGCTCGGCTACAAGATCCAGATGGTCTCGCCAGAGGACGAGGACAAGGAGCTTCTGGAGGGCTTCGGTCTCAACCTTGAGCAGGAGCTCGAGGCCGAGAGCGATGAGGATCTCGAGATCCGTCCTCCGGTGGTCACCGTCATGGGTCACGTCGACCACGGTAAGACCCGGTTGCTCGACGCGATCCGACAGACCAACGTCATCGAGGGCGAAGCCGGCGGCATCACCCAGCACATCGGTGCGTACCAGGTGTGGACCGAGCACGACGGCATCGAGCGTGCGCTCACCTTCATCGACACCCCGGGTCACGAGGCGTTCACCGCCATGCGTGCCCGAGGTGCACAGGTGACCGACATCGCGATCCTCGTGGTCGCCGCTGACGACGGCATCATGCCGCAGACGGTCGAGGCGCTGAATCACGCCCAGGCCGCCGGTGTGCCGATCGTTGTCGCGGTGAACAAGGTCGACAAGCCCGAGGCGAACCCGGCCAAGGTGCGCCAGCAGCTCACCGAGTACGGTCTGGTCGCCGAGGAATACGGCGGTGACGTCATGTTCGTCGACGTGTCGGCACGTCAGGGCGTCGGCATCCAGGATCTGCTCGACGCCGTCCTGCTCACCGCAGACGCCGGTCTCGACCTCACGGCCAACCCGAACAAGGCAGCCCGTGGCGTCGCGATCGAAGCGAAGCTCGACAAGGGCCGCGGTGCCGTGGCGACCGTGCTCATCCAGTCCGGAACGCTCCGGGTCGGTGACGCGATCGTGGCGGGTACCGCTTACGGCCGCGTCCGCGCGATGCTCGACGAGAACGGCGAGGCCGTGGCCGAGGCCGCGCCCTCCCGCCCCGTCCAGGTGCAGGGTCTGAACTCGGTGCCCCGCGCCGGTGACGTCTTCATCGTCACCGAAGAGGACCGCACCGCCCGTCAGATCGCCGAGAAGCGCGAGGCCGTCGAGCGCAACGCGCAGCTCGCCAAGGCTCGCAAGCGCATCTCGCTCGAGGACTTCACCCGCGCTCTGGAAGAGGGCAAGGTCGAAACGCTCAACCTCATCATCAAGGGCGACGTGTCCGGTGCCGTCGAGGCGCTGGAGGAGTCGCTTCTCAAGATCGAGGTCGACGACTCCGTGCAGCTGCGGATCATCCACCGCGGTGTCGGTGCGGTCACCGAGTCGGACGTCAACCTCGCGACGATCGACAACGCGATCATCGTGGGCTTCAACGTCCGTCCTGACCCGAAGGCCCGTGAGGCCGCGTCCCGCGAGGGCGTGGACGTGCGGTTCTACTCGGTGATCTACGCCGCGATCGACGAGATCGAGAACTCCCTCAAGGGCATGCTCAAGCCGGAGTTCGAAGAGGTCCAGTCGGGCGTCGCCGAGATCCGCGAGGTGTTCCGCTCCTCCAAGTTCGGAAACATCGCCGGTGTCATCGTCCGCTCGGGAACGATCACTCGAAACGCCAAGGCGCGCATCATCCGCGACGGCGTCGTCGTCGCCGATGGCCTGGCCATCGAGTCGCTGCGTCGCTTCAAGGACGACGTCACCGAGGTCCGCACGGACTTCGAAGCCGGTATCGGGTTGGGCAAGTACAACGACATCCAGATCGGCGACGAGATCGAGACCACCGAGCTCGTGGAGAAGCCGCGAGGCTGACTTCCCGGTTGTCGCTCCGGCGGCTGACTTCCCAGTTGTCGCTCCGGCGGCTGCCTTCTTCGCTCGCAGAGCGGGGGCCCCGCCCGCTTTGCGGGCACCCCGATGCTCGCGAAGAAGGCAGCCGCCTCCGCACGTTCTGAGACGGCGGTCGCTGTACTGTGCGGGGTAGGTAGGAAAGAGGAGTAGGAACATGGCTGGAGAACGACAGGCACGACTGGCCGATCGCATTCGCGTCATCCTCGCGGAGCGTCTCGAGAAGGGACTGCGCGATCCGCGGCTCGGCTTCGTGACGATCACCGACGTGCGCGTCTCCGGCGATCTGCAGCACGCATCGGTGTTCTACACCGTGCTGGGCTCCGACGAGGAGCGCATGGCCAGCGGCGCCGCGCTCACCTCGGCGACCGGCTTGCTGCGCAAGGAGGTCGGACGCCAACTCAACGTGCGCCTGGTGCCCACGCTCGAGTTCATCCCCGACGCCCTGCCGGAATCGGCCGGAAACATCGCGGAGCTGCTGCGGGAAGCGCGCGAGCGCGACGCCGAGGTGGCGAAGCTCGCGGCATCGGCGAAACACGCCGGCGAGGCGGACCCGTACCGTCGCGACGAAGACGACGAGGACTGATCAAGCGGGCAGCCGCAGCTGCCCGTCTACGGCCTCGATGAGCCCGTCGGCGATGAGCGAGTCGATCGCGCGGTCGCGCTGGACGGCATCCGCCCAGTCGTGCACGACCTCAACGGCGGGCATCGCATGCCCGGCTGCTTCCCGCAGCGCCCGGAGCACGGCTCCCCGCGCCTGACGATCCGACCCCTCGTACCGTGCCTGACGGCGTCGGGTGTCGCCGGTGTCGGGCCTGCCCGCCTGAAGCCAGGCGCAGCGCGCGGCCAGGGGGCACGCCTCGCAGCGCGGTGCCCGCGCCGTGCACACGGTGGCACCGAGCTCCATCATCGCGGCGTTGAACACCGCCGCATCCTCGCGCGCCTCCGGAAGCAGGGCTGCCATGCGCGCCAGATCGCGCCGCGCCGGCGGCCTCGGCTGACCGAGCCCGTCCTCGGCCCGCGCGATCACCCGGCGCGTGTTCGTGTCCACGACGGGATGGCGGTCGCCGTAGTGGAACACCGCAACGGCGCGGGCGGTGTACTCGCCGATGCCCGACAGCGCCAGCAGCGCCGGCACATCGCGCGGCACGACGCCGCCATGACGCTGCGTCACCTCCGACGCCGCGCGGTGCAGCCACAGGGCACGCCGGGGGTAGCCGAGGTTCGCCCACTGGTGCACGACCTGCGCGGGCGTCGCTTCGGCGAGGGCCGCCGGGTCGGGCCAGCGTCGCACCCAGGCCTCGAGATGCGGAATCACCCGAGCCACCGGCGTCTGCTGCAGCATGAACTCGCTGACGAGGGTTCCCCACGCGCCGTATCGATCGTGGAAGTCCGCCCTCCGCCATGGCAGGTCACGAGCGTTGCGGCGGTACCAGCCGATCAGCTCCCCATGCCCGACCTTGGGGGACGGCGCGGTGCTGTGTGGCATCCCACCAGCCTACGGCGGGCGCGGCGCGCGCCGGCCGAACGCGTAGGCTGAACGGGTGGTAACGCCCGGCATCCTGCTCATCGACAAGCCCGGTGGGCTGACCAGTCACGACGTCGTCGCCCGCACCCGCCGCGCCTTCGGCACCCGCAAGGTCGGCCACGCCGGAACCCTCGACCCCATGGCGACGGGGCTGCTGGTGATCGGCATCGAGGGTGCGACCCGGCTGCTCACGTACATCGTCGGCGCCGACAAGACGTACACCGCCACGATCCGCCTCGGGCAGTCGACCACCACCGACGACGCCGAGGGAGAGGTCGTCGCGACGGCGGATGCCGGCACCTGCGCCGCCGTCGATGAGGACGCGATCCGCTCCGGCATCGAAGACCTCACCGGACCGATCTCGCAGGTGCCCAGCTCGGTCTCGGCGATCAAGGTCGACGGCAGGCGTGCGTACGACCGCGTTCGCGCCGGCGAACAGGTCGAGCTCGCCGCCCGCCGGGTGACGGTGTCGCGGTTCGAGATGGAGCAGCTCCGTCGCGGCGACGGGACGATCGATCTCGACGTGATCGTGGACTGCTCGTCCGGTACCTACATCCGCGCGCTCGCCCGCGACCTCGGCGCCGCGCTGGGCGTCGGGGGGCACCTCACCGCGCTGCGTCGCACGCGGGTCGGTGGGTTCGACATCGCCGACGCTGCCGCGCTGGAGACATTGGCGGACGCACCGCTCATCTCGCCGGCGGACGCGGCGGCCCGGGTGATGCCCGTGCTGGCCGTGACCGCCGACGAGGCCATCGACCTTCGGCACGGCAAGCGCCTGCACGGTCAGGCGGCACGCCTGCAAGCCGCCGAGGTCGCCGCGGTCGACCCCGACGGACAGCTGATCGGGATCGTCGAGGCGCGGGGGACCGACATCAAGAGCGCCATGAACATGCCGGAGCCGCAGCGGTGATCGTCTGGTACACGACGCTGCAGATCGTGGTCGCCTGCGCATCGGGGCTGTTCTGCCTGATCGCCGGTCTCGCCGGTCGGCGACCGAGCGACTACACCGTAGGAAGTCTCGCTCTCGTGGAAGCGCTGCTCATCATCCAGGTGGTCGTCGCGATCGTGGCACCGTTGGCCGGCAATCCGCCCACCGGCGACCTGCTCGAGTACTGGGTGTACCTCGTCTCGGCCGTGCTGCTGCCGGTCGGCGGCGTGCTGTGGGCGCTGCTGGAGCGCAGCAGATGGAGCACGGTCATCCTCGGCGTGGTGGGTTTCGCCCTCGCCATCATGCTGTGGCGGATGCAGATGATCTGGACCGTGCAGGTCGCCTGAGCGCGGGGACGGGAAGGCGGCGTCCGCCGCGCCCGTAGGATGGGAAGGCAATGTCTCACACAGTCCAGCGCGCCCGGATGACCGGCATCGGCCGCGTCCTCGTCGTCGTCTACGCCGTGATGGCACTGGCCGCCTCCGGGCGCAGCCTGGTGCAGATCGTGCGGCGCTTCGACGAGGCGCCCCTGGCGTACAGTCTCTCGGCCGTCGCCGCCGCGGTGTACATCCTCGCCACTCTCGCACTCGTGCTCGCCGGACGCTCCGGCTGGTACGCGGTCGCGGGGGTCGCCATCCTCTTCGAGCTCGCCGGTGTTCTCATCGTCGGCGCGCTGAGCCTGCTGGCGCCCGCGCTGTTCGCACACGACAGCGTCTGGTCATACTTCGGGATGGGGTACCTGTTCGTCCCGCTCGTGCTGCCGTTCTTCGGACTGTGGTGGCTGCGCGCGCACCGGCCAGCGGGAGATGCCGGATGATCGTCTTCCACGACCCCGCCGAGGTTCCTGCCGACTTCGGGCGGACGGTCGTCGCGATCGGGAAATTCGACGGCGTGCACCTCGGCCATCGGGCGGTCATCGAGCGGATGAAGGCGGATGCTGCGGCATCCGGCGCCCGCTCCGTCGCCGTCACCTTCGACCGCAACCCGCTCGAGGTGCTCCGGCCCGACCACTGCCCCGAGAACGTCGTCTCGCTCGATCGAAAGCTCGCCCTGCTCGCCGGGCTGGACGTGGATGCCGTTCTGGTGCTGCGCTTCGACGAGGAGCTCGCCGCCCTCGACGCGGAACGCTTCGTCACAGACATCCTCGTCGGCGCCCTGCGCGTCACGACAGTGCTGGTGGGCCGGGACTTCCGCTTCGGGCGGGGCGGCGCCGGCACCGTCGACCTTCTCACCCGCATGGGCGGCGAACACGACTTCACTGTCGACATCGTCGAGGACGTCTTTCCGGACGCAGCGGGCCGCCGGGTGTCGTCCACCAGGATCCGCGAGCTGCTCGCCGACGGGGACGTGGCGGGCGCCGGTCGCCTGCTCGGCCGCCCGGTCGACGTGTGCGGCGAGGTCGTGCACGGGCAGAAGCGTGGGCGGGAGCTCGGCTTCCCGACCGCGAACCTCTCCGAAGCCGTCGACGCCCTCGTTCCCGCCGACGGTGTGTACGCCGGGTGGCTGACCGACGAGAACACCGGCATCCGGCATCCGGCGGCCATCTCGGTCGGCACCAATCCGACGTTCGACGACGTGCCGCGTCGGCAGGTCGAGGCGCACGTGCTCGGCGAGACGGATCTCGACCTGTACGGGCATCGGGTGCGCGTCGAGTTCACGCATCGCCTGCGAGGAATGACCGCTTTCGCCGGCATGGACGCGCTCATCGAGCAGATCCGCGCCGACGTCACGGAAGCGCACGAGCGGCTCGGACTGACCTGAACAGGCGGTACGCAGCGGACCTGCTCTGCAATGATCTGCACCACCGGTGCGGGATGGCGTAAACTCTCCCTCGTTCCTCCTCGAGTCCCGCGGTATCCGCGCGTCGAGGAGGGAAGAGGTCCGCACGGTCCTGGCTGGCGCCACACGCGGACCATGTGCACGACCCGAGGAGCCCTTCGGCACTTCGGCATCCCACGCTCAGGAGGAGCATGCCGACCACGGCAACCGCCGCACCGCGGCGCAAGAAGACGTCTCGACGCGACGAAGAGGCGCCGCTGATCCCGATCCTCGCTCGCAAGGTGCGCGAGATCGAGGCGAAGGCTCAGCACGGCAAGCTCGGGCCCACCAACCGCGTCAAGTTCCAGGTGATCGCCTTCCTCGTCCGCGAGGAGCGGGCGAGGGTGAAGGCCGACGACCAGGTGAGCGACTCTGCGCGTGCTGAGCTGCTCAAGCGGCTCGACGGCGTGGCGACGATCCTCGCCAAGACGGCCGCGCGCGACACCTCGCTCATCCAGCTGCTGGAGGCCGACCAGGCGACCTCGCCGGTCGCGAAGCGGATGCGCCGCGACTGGCTGCTCGAGTCCGGTGCCGAGCTGCCGCCCGAAGAGCTGATCATCACCGACGTCGCGCCCATCCAGGCGCCGGTCGTGCCGCCGGCGCTCGCCGAGCGCCAGGTGACACCGCCGTCGGTCGAGGCCCGCCAGCTGGCGAACCCGTTCCTCGCCCCGGATCTCACACCACGCCCCACCACGGTGCCGCGCCGCAGACTGGACGGCTGGGAGCTGATGGGGCCGCTCTACAAGGCGTTCGAGACCGGCGCGGGCGGGGGAGCGGCCACGATGCCGCTGCCGCCGGCGCCCGAGTACGATCACGTCTCGCCCAAGGGGCGCGAGGTCATGGTGCACCAGGCGCGCTTCCTCGAAGCCGTCCGCTCGGGCCACCGCTCGTTCCTGCTCGCCGACGAGCCGGGCCTCGGCAAGACCGCGCAGTCGGCACTCGCGGCATCCGTGGCGAACGCGTACCCGCTGCTGGCGGTGGTGCCGAACGTCGTGAAGATGAACTGGGCGCGCGAGGTCGAGCGGTGGACACCGCAGCGCCGCGCGACGGTGATCCAGGGCGATGGTGCCGACATCGACGCGTTCGCCGACGTGTTCATCGTCAACTACGAGATCCTCGACCGGCACCTGTCCTGGCTGAGTTCCATCGGCCTCAAGGGCATGGTCGTCGACGAGGCGCACTTCATCAAGAACCTCTCGTCGCAGCGTTCGCAGAACGTCCTCGCACTGGCATCCCGCATCCGCGAGCGCGAGCGCGACCCGCTCATGCTCGCCCTGACGGGCACCCCGCTGATCAACGACGTCGAGGACTTCGACGCGATCTGGCGCTTCCTGGGCTGGACCAACGGCGAGAAGCCGGGTCCCGAGCTGATGGAGAAGCTGGATGCCACCGGGCTGACCCCGGCCGACAAGGCCTTCTACGCGGAAGCGCGCGACGCGGTTATCTCGATGGGGATCGTGCGGCGCAAGAAGAAGGACGTCGCAGCCGACCTGCCCGACAAGCTCGTCGCCGACCTGCCCGTGCAGCTGGACGACGAGTTCGGCCGCAGCATCCGCCAGGCCGAGCGTGAACTGGGCGAGCGCATGGCGGCGAAGTACCGCCGCATCGTCGACGCACGCACCGCCACACATGGCTCCGCGGATGCGGGGCCGCCCAGCTTGTCGAAGCGCGCGGTTGATGAGGACATCGTCCGCCTCGTCGCGCACAACGAGCTCGAGGAGTCGAAGGCGGCGGGCACCGGCGGAGACAACGTCTTCACCATGGTGCGCAAGATCGGTCAGGCGAAGGCCCAGCTCGCCGCCGACTACGCCGCTCAACTGCAGCGCTCCGTGGAGAAGGTCGTCTTCTTCGCCAAGCACATCGACGTCATGGACCAGGCGGAGGCGCACTTCGCGGCATCCGGGATCAAGGCGGTCTCCATCCGGGGCGACCAGACCAGCCCGGTGCGCCAGCAGGCGATCGACGCGTTCAACACCGATCCCGACGTGGGTATCGCGGTGTGCTCGCTGACCGCAGCCGGCGTGGGTGTCAACCTGCAGGCGGCGTCGAACGTGGTGCTCGCTGAGCTCAGCTGGACGGCGGCCGAGCAGACGCAGGCGATCGACCGGGTACACCGCATCGGCCAGGACGAGCCGGTCACGGCGTGGCGGATCATCGCCGCGCACACCATCGACACGAAGATCGCCGAGCTGATCGACCAGAAGCAGGGACTCGCCGCTCGCGCCCTCGATGGAGAAGCAGTCGACGAGACCGCGAGCGAGAGCGTGCAGATGGCCGCGCTGATGCACCTCCTGCGAGAGACGCTCGGCAGCGCCTGAGGTCATGTTGCTCGCATCCCGGGCGGAGAGGCGTTAAGAACTTCGATTCTTGGCGCCTCTTTCGGGCTGAGGATGCTGTTCGCGCCGAAGATTGCCGATCCCTGGCTCCTCCGGACGTAAGATCCCAGGTTTTCGCCGCGCGGGAATGGCGTCCGCCCGGCATCCGCACTAGGGTCGAAGCAGGCAGTGTCGCCGTTCCTCTCCCGACCCGTACGAAGGCAGCAGCATGAAGATCGGCATCCTCACCAGCGGCGGCGACTGCCCCGGCCTGAACGCAGTCATCCGTGGCATCGTGCTCAAAGGCACCACCACCTACGAACTCGAGTTCGTCGGCATCCGCGACGGATGGCGCGGTGTCGTCGACGGCGACTTCTTCCCGCTCACCCGCCACGAGGTGAAGGGCCTGTCGAAGGTGGGCGGCACCATCCTCGGGACCAGCCGGACCAACCCGTACGAGGGCCCCCGCGGCGGTGCGGAGAGCATCGCCAAGACGCTTGCCACCCACGGCATCGACGGGATCGTCGCGATCGGCGGCGAGGGGACGCTGGCGGCGGCAGACCGGCTCTCGAAGGACGGCATCAACGTTCTCGGGGTGCCGAAGACGATCGACAACGACCTGCGCGCGACCGACTACTCGTTCGGCTTCGACACGGCGGTGAACATCGCCACCGACGCGATGGACCGCCTGCGCACCACCGGAGACTCCCACCAGCGGTGCATGGTGGCCGAGGTCATGGGCCGGCACGTCGGCTGGATCGCTCTGCACGCCGGGATGGCGGCCGGCGCCCACGTCATCTGCATCCCCGAGGTGCCGATGTCGGTCGACGAGATCTGCGCGCTGGTGTCCAGCGCACACGACCGTGGGCGAGCGCCTCTCGTCGTCGTGTCGGAGGGCTTCAAGCTCACCGGCATGGACGAGGCGTACAGCGACAAGGGTCTCGACGCCTTCAACCGTCCCCGTCTGGGCGGCATCAGCGAGATCCTCGCGCCCGAGATCGAGCGCATCACGGGCATCGAGACCCGCTCGACCGTGCTCGGTCACATTCAGCGCGGTGGCTCGCCGTCCGGCTTCGACCGTGTGCTGGCCACCCGGCTCGGCCTGAACGCCGCAGACGCGCTGGTTGACGATGCCTGGGGCCAGATGATCGCCATGCGGGGCACCGACATCGTGCGCGTGCCGTTCGCCGAGGCGCTGGGCGAGCTGAACACCGTGCCGCTGCAGCGCTACGAGGAGGCCGCCGCGCTCTTCGGGTGACCGCGTCGTCGTGGCGGTGTAGCCCACCTCGGTGCGGTTCTGGGCTGTGTCACAGAAGATGAGGCTGCTGCCCACCAGACCCGCGAGTTTCTGTGACGCGCTGTCTGGCCGTGTCGCAGAAGATGAGGGTGCTTCGTCCCGCGGCCCGCAGTTCGTGAGACAGGCTCAGTCCCGCCCCGGCATCCACCCTGCTGCCAGCAGGGCCGCCGCTGCCTTCTGGACGGCGATTGTCGGGTCCGGGCGCATGTGGTGGCTGAGGACGCGGACATGCGTCCATGCCTGTGCTCGGATGTCATCCCAGCGGTCGGCATCTCGCGCGAACTGCTCGTCGTTCTCGGCATGCACCCGCCCGTCATGTTCGACAGCCACTCGGTATCGCGGGTAGGCGAGGTCGAGCCTGGCGACGAAACGCCCCTCGGCGGTGCGGAGCTCGTAGTTCAGCGCGGGCTCTGGCAGGCCTGCGCGAGTGAGGAGCAATCGCAGGCGGGTCTCTTCGGCTGTCTCGGCCCCGGTCCTGATCTCGGCCAGCGCGCGGGTCAGCTTGCGGCCCGCCACGTCGCCCGCTTCGCGAACCTCGCGCTGGAGGTCCTCCACGGTGAGCAACCGGCGTCTCGGAAGCACGAGAAAATCTCCGGCGGCGATGAGATCGTCCAGCTCCCAATCGGCGGCGGCCTGGCGCCACATCCGCGCGGGGTGCTCGATCGGCAGCCCCTGGGCGACGAAACGGGACCTGTCGCGCTGTTGCAGGCGATGTCCGACGACCCCCTTGCGGCGCGGCGCGCCGGCAGGACGCCGCGCAGACACATGCAGGGCGCGGCGCTTCTGGCGCGTGTAGGGCAGCGGCGCACCGAGGAACGCGAGGCCTGTCTCATGGCTGTAGAACTGCTCGGGTGTGAGAGCCGGTGCGAAGCGCCGGGCTCGGTCGATCAGGTCGGCCCGAAGCCGCTCCATGCGTGCGGTCGCCGTCTCCGCATCGGGAATGGCGACAGCATCCTTCCTGGCTGCCCGGACTCCGCGGGTCGGCTTGTCCAGGTCGCTTGCGCGGAGGCGGGACGCAGCGACGCCCGCCTCGAATGCGGCACGGACGCTGAAGGGACCGCCACGGAGGCCGGCTGGCAGGGGCGTTGCACGTGTCATCCCTCCATTAGCCACCACGCTGTGCCAGCCGCGAGCGCTGCCGCCGGCGAATGCGAACAGTTCGGTTCAGCGTCCGACCTGTGCAGGAGGAATCCGGTGGGGGCGCCGTTCGCCCTGTCACACAAGCTGTGGGCGAAGCTACCCCGTCTCGACACTTACTGTGACACGCGGACAGCGCCGGTCACAGAAGACGCGAGTGGGGCCGGCGCGATCCCGCGGGTTCTGTGACACGCGGCCCCGGCAGTGAACCCCCGCCTACGGCGCGACCGGCGGCACCGGCTCCGCGTCGGCGAGGCCGAGCACGTCCAGCATCCATGCCAGCTCGAAGGCGCGCTCGCGCCAGGCGTTGTACCGGCCGCTCACGCCGCCGTGCCCGGCCGACATCTCGCATTTGAGCAGCACGTCCGCCGCGCCGGCCTCACGCAGGCGCGCCACCCACTTCGCCGGCTCCACGTACAGCACGCGGGTGTCGTTGAGGGACGTCATGGCGAGGATCCGCGGATACGCGACCCCCGGGCGCACGTTCTCATACGGCGAGTATGACTTCATGTAGGCGTAGACCTCCGCGTCGTGCAGCGGGTTGCCCCACTCGTCCCATTCCACGACGGTCAGCGGCAGCGACGGGTCGAGGATCGACGTCAGCGCGTCCACGAACGGCACAGCCGCCAGGATCCCGCTGAACAGCTCGGGAGCCAGGTTCGCGACCGCTCCCATCAACAGCCCGCCGGCGCTGCCGCCCTCCGCGACGAGCCGATCCGGCGATGTCACGCCGCTGTCGATGAGGTGGCGCGCGCAGGCGATGAAGTCGGTGAACGTGTTGCGCTTGCGCAGTTCCTTGCCGTCTTCGTACCAGTGCCTGCCCATCTCGCCGCCGCCGCGCACATGCGCCACAGCGAAGACGACCCCGCGGTCGAGCATCGACAGGCGCATGGCCGAGAAGCCGGGGTCGATGGAGTGCTCGTACGAGCCGTAGCCGTAGAGGTGCAGCGCCCGCGGTTCGCCGCCCGGCTCGCCGAACTCGCGGTTCCAGACCAGAGAGATCGGCACCCGGGTGCCATCCTCCGCGATGGCCCAGTCTCGACGCTGCCCGTACTCCGCGGGCTCGTACCCACCGAGCACCGGCTGCTGCTTGCGCACATGACGCTCGCCGGTGGTCACGTCGAGTTCGAGGACCGTCGCCGGGGTGACGAAGGAGCCGTACGACATCCGCAGGAAGGGGGAGTGCCATTCCGGGTTGCCGCCGAAATACGACTCGTACAGCGGCTCGTCGAACTCGATCTCGTTCAGGCGCCCGGTGCCGTAGTCGAGCACCGCCGCACGGGGGAGGCCGTCGCCGCGGTACTCGACGGTGGCGAAGTCACGGAAGCAGTCGACATCGAGAATGCGCCGGCCCGGCGTGTGTGGGAGTACAACCTCGCGCGGTCCTTGCGGGTCGGAGGCCGCAACCGAAACGAGCTCGAAGTCCAGCGCCCCGGCGTTGTGCAGGATGAGCAGTCTGTCCTCGCCGTGGACGACCGCATGGTCGACCGAGTACTCCACGCCGTCGCGCCGCGGCCACACGACCTGCGGCTCGCCATCCAGATCGGAGAGATCCAGCAGGAGATCCTCGCTGGTGATCTTCGAGCCCAGCCCGATGACGAGGTAGCGCTTGCTGCGGGTGATTCCCGCCCCGAGCCAGAACCGCTCATCTGGTTCGTGGAACAGCTTCCGGTCGCGCTCGGCCGGTTCTCCCAGTCGGTGCAGCCACAGCGTGTCGGGCCGCCACGCCTCGTCACGGGTCGTGTAGAGGATCGACTCCCCGTCCGGGGTGAAGAATGCCTGCGCGGTGTTCTCGATCACGTTGTCGAAGCGCTCGCCGGTGCTCAGGTCCTTCACGTGCACGGTGTAGACCTCGTCACCGGTGACGTCGACCGACCACAGCAGCCGGGTGCCGTCGTCGGAGACGTCGAAGGCGCCCAGCGAGAAGAATTCGTGCCCCTCGGCCTCGACATTGCCGTCGAGCAGGATCTGCTCGCCCGGCACTGCCTCGCCCGGCTCGAGGACGGGTGGGGTCCAGTCGTCGCCCCGCGCTGCGGTGCGGCACTGGATGCCGTACTGCGCGCCCTCCTCGGTGCGTCCGTAGTACCACCAGTCGCCGCGACGGGTCGGCACCGAGAGGTCGGTCTCGAGCACGCGCGACTTCACCTCCTGGAACAGTCGCTCGCGCAGAGGCTCCAGGTGCGCCGTGCGCGCTTCGGTGTACGCGTTCTCCTGCTCCAGATGCGCGATCACCTCGGAGTCGTCCTTGGCGCGCAGCCACTCGTACGGGTCTTCCACCGCGTCGCCGTGGTGGGTGCGGGTGACGGGCCGGTGCGCCGCGACGGGCGGCAGGATGCTGGAATCGCTCACGCTCTCACGCTACCCCGAGCGCCGCGGGCGCGGTTCCGCCCCGAGTCGGTGCGAGTTGACCGCCCGAGGCTTCGGATGGGAAGATTCCGAAGGGCCCGTTAACGGATCAAGAACCCACGGTGAACTCTTCGTTCGTCACGCCGACTCCCGGCACCCTCCCTCTTCATCCCAACGAAAGAGAACGGTGGAAACCGCAGCCCTCATCGTCGTGCTGGTCATTCTCCTGGCACTGTTCTTCGACTTCACCAACGGCTTCCACGACACCGCCAACGCGATGGCGACGCCCATCGCGACCGGCGCGCTGAAACCGAAGACCGCCGTCCTGCTCGCCGCGGTGCTGAACCTGGTCGGTGCGTTCCTGTCTACCGAGGTCGCCAAGACCATCTCGGGCGGCATGATCCGCGAGGGTGAGATCGAGCATGCGCTGCTGCCGTCGTTGATCTTCGCCGGCCTCATCGGCGCCATCACGTGGAACATGCTCACCTGGCTGCTCGGCCTGCCGTCCAGCTCCTCGCACGCCCTGTTCGGCGGCCTGATCGGGGCGACCCTGGTCGGCGTCGGCATCACCGGCATCGACTTCGGCGTCGTGATGTCCAAGGTCATCCTTCCCGCGCTGATCGCTCCGCTGACGGCGGGAGCCATCGCTTTCGCAGCGACCAAGGTCGCCTACTCGGTGACGCGACGTTACGACGGCAAGCCCGACGGCCGCTCCGGCTTCCGCTGGGGCCAGATCTTCACCTCGTCGATGGTCGCCCTCGCGCACGGCACGAACGACGCACAGAAGACGATGGGTGTCATCACGCTCGCCCTGATCACCGTCGGCTGGCAATCGTCCGACGAGCCGCAGCTGTGGGTCATCATCTCCGCCGCCACCGCCATCGCACTCGGAACCTACCTGGGCGGGTGGCGCATCATCCGCACCCTCGGCAAGGGCCTCACCGACGTCAAGCCCGCGCAGGGCTTTGCCGCCGAGAGCTCCACGGCCGCGACGATCCTCGCCTCGAGCGCGTTCGGCTTCGCGCTCTCGACCACGCAGGTCGCATCCGGCTCGGTGATCGGCTCCGGCCTCGGACGGCGCGGCTCGACGGTGCGCTGGCGCACGGCCGGTCGCATCGGGATCGGCTGGCTGCTCACCCTTCCCGCCGCCGGCGCGGTGGGGGCCGCCGCCGCGCTGCTCGTGGTGTGGTGGGGCAACGCCGGCGTGATCGTCGACGCCGTGCTGGCGCTGGCGATCATCCTCTCCCTCTACCTGGTCTCCCGGCGCAACGCGGTGACCCACGCGAACGCGATGAGCGACGTCGCCGAGTCGGCGCAGGCCGTCGACGTCGACGAGAACCCGCCGCCGACCAGGCGGCAGCAGCGGATGCTGGAGGCGAAGGCCAAGGCGAAGGCTCGCTCGGACGCGAAGGCCGCGAAGAAGTCGGGCAAGAAGAAAAAGGCCGGCGGCTCCGCGCCCGCAGCGACGTCCGCATCGCAGCCGTCGGAGCCGGCCGCCCCTGCGCCGGTGCGGGACCCGGGTGCCCCGGACGCGACCGAGAAGGAGAGCGGACGATGAGCGTCGCGATCGACTGGGGCGACTTCGTCGCCGTCTTCCTCGCCGCCTTCGTCGGTGCAGGCGCGACCGTCCTGTTCTACGCGCTGGGTCTGCGGATGCTGGTGCGCAGCGGGCGAGTGCCGGTGGTGTCGCCGGCCGAGTTCACCGACGCCATCACCGTGCTCTCCGAGAAGGAGATCAGGAAGGCGGAGAAGCAGGCGGCCAAGGCTGCGCGCAAGAGCCCGCTCACCGAGGGGCAGAAGAGGCTCGCGTTCTTCGCGGCGATCGCATGCTTCGTGCTGTGCGGGTCGGCGGTGCTCGGCGGCATCCTGCTCATCGTGATCGGCTTCTGACCGCCGCGACATAGGCTGGGCGCATGCCGGAGCTCCCCGCCTTCGGCCGGCACGACCCGGCCTCGCACACGCTCGTCCACCTCAGCGACCCGCACTTCCTCGCCGGCGGCGCCCGGCACCCCGGGGGAGCGGACACCGAGAGCAACTTCCAGCGCACGCTCGAGGCAGTGCGGCGCGTGCACCCGCAACCTGCAGCCATCGTGCTGACTGGAGACCTGACGGACCTCGGCGAACCCGATGCGTACGCGAGACTGCGTCGAGCGGTCGAGCCCGTCGCGGATCAGCTCGGGTGCCCGGTGGTGTGGGTGGCGGGCAACCACGACGAGCGGCCTGCGCTTCGGGCCGGACTGCTGGATGCCGCCGCTACCGAGCAGCCGGTGACCGGCGTGTGGGATCTCGACGGACTTCGCCTGGTCGCCGTGGACACCAGCGTGCCCGGCTGGCACCACGGCGACCTCGATGCCGCGCAGCTCGAGTGGCTCGGCGGCGTCCTCAGCGAGCCGGCTCCGCATGGCACGCTCCTGGCCATGCACCACCCGCCGCTGCCGGCGCATGTGCCGCTGTTCGACATTCTCGAGCTGCGACATCAGGACGAGCTCGCCGCGGTTCTGCGCGGCACGGATGTGCGCGGGATCCTCGCCGGCCATCTGCACTACTCGTCGGCCGGGACGTTCGCCGGCATCCCGGTCAGCGTCGCCTCGTCCACCTGCTACACGATGAATGTGGCACGCCCAGCCGTGGACGTGAACGGTATGGACGCCGCACAGTCGTTCCAGCTGGTGCACGTGTACCCGGACACCATCACGCACACCGTCGTGCCGGTCGTCGACGCGCCCACCTCAGATTTCTTCTCCGAGCAGTGGCTGCGCGAGATGGCGGCGCTGGAACCCGATGAGCGGCTGGAGGTCTTCTCGCGCAAGCCGCCCCGAGCCGAGCGATAGGCTTGAGGCATCCCCCGTCTCGTACCCGCCCGCACCACCCACAAGGAAGTGACATGGCCGCAGACGCGCCTGCCCTCACCCGCACCGAGACCGATTCCCTCGGCAGCATGGAGATCCCCGCCGATGCCTACTGGGGCATCCACACCGCGCGAGCGGAGGCGAACTTCCCGATCACCAAGCGACCCATCTCGGTCTACCCGGATCTCGTGCGGGGCCTGGCGATGGTCAAGCAGGCCAGTGCCAGGGCGAACAAGGAGATCGGCGTGCTCGACGCCGAGCGCGCCGACCTGATCGACGCCGCCGCTCAGCGCGTGATCGAAGGCGAGTTCCATGACGAGTTCCGCGTGGGCGTCATCCAGGGCGGGGCGGGAACCTCGACCAACATGAACGCGAACGAGGTCATCACCAACGTCGCGCTGGAGATGGCAGGCCGCGAGAAGGGCGACTACGCCTTCCTCTCGCCGATCGATCACACCAATCGCAGCCAGTCCACGAACGACGTCTACCCGACCGCGATCAAGATCGGCCTCTCGCTGAACCTGCAGGTACTGCTCGACGAGCTCGACCTGCTGCGGCGGTCGTTCCTCGGCAAGGCGGCCGAGTTCCACGATGTGCTGAAGGTCGGCCGCACCCAACTCCAGGATGCCGTGCCGATGACGCTCGGGCAGGAGTTCCACGGCTTCGCCTCCACGCTCGGCTACGACCACCAGCGACTGACCGAGAACGCCTCCCTGCTGTTCGAGATCAACATGGGCGCCACAGCGATCGGCACCGGCATCACCACGCATCCGGGCTACGCGAAGTCGGTGCTCCATCACCTGCGCGACATCACAGGGCTCGAGCTCGTGACCGCGAGCGATCTGGTGGAGGCGACCAGCGACACCGGTTCGTTCATGTCGTTCTCCTCCTCCCTGAAGCGCAACGCGATCAAGCTCTCGAAGATCTGCAACGATCTGCGGCTGCTGTCCTCGGGCCCGCAGGCCGGGCTCGGCGAGATCAACCTGCCGGCGAAGCAGGCCGGATCCAGCATCATGCCCGGCAAGGTGAACCCGGTGATCCCCGAGGTCGTGAACCAGGTGGCCTTCGCCGTCGCGGGTGCCGACATGACCGTCACGATGGCGGTCGAGGGCGGTCAGCTGCAGCTGAACGCGTTCGAGCCGGTGATCGCGCACTCGATCTTCCAGTCGATCACGTGGATGCGTCAGGCCATGTGGACGTTGCGCGTCAACTGCGTGGACGGCATCACCGCCAACCGCGACCGGCTCGGCGCGATGGTGGGCGCGTCGGTGGGGGTGGTGACCGCGCTCACGCCGTTCATCGGCTACGCGGCATCCGCAGCGCTGGCGAAGACTGCCCTGCTGACCAACCGCAACGTGGCCGACCTCGTCGTCGACGCCGGCCTGATGTCGCGCGAAGAGGTCATGAAGCAGCTCTCGCCCGCCCGTCTTTCGGGCCTGGAGACGGTGACCGCGGCGATTCCGGTGATCGCGGCGGAGGACCTCGCCGCCGACGACTGAGCGCGACCCCGTTCACGAGAAAGGCGCCCCCGGTTCTCCGGAGGCGCCTTTCGCTTCTGCGGTTCGGGGATCAGCCCACGATCCGGCAGTGCGTGGTCAGCTCGCCGATGCCGTCGATGCCGACGGTGACGGTGGAGCGGTCGCGCAGGAAGATCTGCGGGTCGCGGGAGTATCCGGCGCCACCGGGGCTGCCCGTGGAGATCAGGGTGCCGGGCTGCAGGGTGATCGACTGCGACAGGTGCGAGATGAGCGCGGCGACGGGCCGGACCATCTGGTCGGTGCTGGCGTCCTGCACGGTGTGCCCGTCGACGACCGTCCAGATGTGCAGATCCTGCGGGTCGGGGACCTCGTCAGCCGTCACGACGAACGGACCGGTCGGCGTGAAGCCGTCGAAAGACTTGCAACGCGACCACTGCGCCTCGGCGAACTGGATGTCGCGGGCGGTGATGTCGTTGACGACGGTGTAGCCCCAGACGACGTCGAGAGCGTCTTCGGCGGGAACGTCCTTGGCGGGCCGGCCGATGATCACACCGAGCTCTGCCTCGTAGTCGACAGATTCGCTCAGCGTCCGCGGCCAGGATGTGGTCTGCTCGTGCCCGGTCAGCGAGTTCGGCCACAGGGTGAACACCGTCGGCGCCGCGTCGGTCTTCAGTCCCAGCTCGCTGGAGTGCGCGGCGTAGTTGAGTCCCACCGCCAGGACCGCCGGTGGCGACAGCACGGCTGATCCGAACGCGAACTCGCCGAGCGGATGCCGCGGAGCGCGGTCCTCGGCGAGCGCGGACCGCAGCATCGCCAGCGGAGCGTCACCGCCGTCGATGAGCCCCTGCAGAGTCGCAGGCGCAGGGTCGAGCAGATCGTGGACGAAGATGGCGTCGGACCCGTCGATCACCGCGAGGTGCAGGTGGTCGGAGTCCCGAGCGCGCAGATGGGCAAACCGCATCCCTCTACGCTACCGGCCGCGGTGCGAGCGGCACGGTATCCGACCTCTAGGCTTTTCGCATGAGCTTTGGAGGACAGCCGCCCGACCACACCCCGCCGCGGCCCACTTCGGGGCAGGCGCCTGGGCGCCCGCCGGCACCCCCGGTGTACGGGCAGCCGCCCGCCCCCGTGCATCCCCAGCCGGCAACGCGGTTCACTTCCCCCCTCGACCGGGCCCCGGCGTACGCACCGCCACCGCCCCAGGCACCCTCACCGGCGCCGGCCATGCCGTCGTTGCCGTTGCCGGTGCGCAAGGGCCGATCGGTGTCGATCTGGGTCTTCGGAGTGCTCGGATTCGTGACCCTGGGTCTCGTCGCCTACTTCGTGTACGCCCTCGGCGCGGGTGCGTCCATCACCGGCATGGTGCTCGCTCTCATTCCGCTCGCCATCGTGCTCGCCGGCGTGCGGCTCATCGACCGGTGGGAACCGGAGCCGAGGAGCCTGGTTCTCTTTGCGCTCGCCTGGGGCGCGGTGGGGTCGATCGGCCTCACGCTGCTGTTCGACCTCGCGCTCACGGTCGCCGCCGGGCAGCGCAACGACTTCTTCGTCGGCGTCATCCAGGCGCCCATCGTCGAAGAGGTCACCAAGGGGATCGGGCTGCTTCTCATCTTCGCGATGGGGCGGCGAACCTTCGACGGACCCGTCGACGGCGTCGTCTACGGCGCGCTGGTCGGCGCCGGCTTCGCATTCACCGAGAACATCCAGTACTTCGGTGTGAGTCTCATCGAGGGCGGCGCCGTGCAGCTCACTCTCACGTTCATCATGCGCGGCCTTGCCTCTCCGTTCGCGCACGCCATGTTCACCGCCCTCACCGGATTCGCGATCGGGCTGGCAGCACGGCGCGGCGCACGCGCAGGCGGCGTGCTCGGGGCGGCGGCCACGGGCATGATCGGCGCGATCGCCCTGCACGCGTACTGGAACGGGTCGTCACTGCTGGGGGACTTCCTCGTGCTGTACCTCACCACGCAGGTGCCGCTGTTCGTCGGTTTCATCCTCACCATCGTCGCGCTGCGCCGCGAGGAGACGCGTCTGACCCGCGAACGTCTCGCCGAGTACGCCCAGGCCGGCTGGTTCACTCCCCAGGAGGTGATGATGCTCGCCACGCCCGCCGGACGCCGCACCGCGCTGCGATGGGCGGCGGGGCTGCGCGAGGACCGCACCAAGCTGATGCGCTCGTTCATCCATGACGCAACGGCCCTCGCCGCCGTGCGCCAGCGCGCCGTCCACGGCCACGACGCGTACGCCGCTGCCGACGAACACGCGCTGCTGCTGCGCTCGCGCGCGACGAGAGCGGCGCTGCTCGCATACTGAGCAGGAGCAGGAGTGCCCCGCGTGCGGGGCGGACCGCAACAAGACTCAGCGCCCGGTGCTGGGGCATTGCCTCCAAGACTCCCGGGCGCTGAGTTGGCCTACTGACAGGGTGCACCCCGCCACCGGCGATGTCAAGAGGCGGACTGCGCAGCGCCGTCCTCGACGATCACGTCCAGCGCAACACCGGCGCACGGGATGCGGGGAAGGTCTGCGAGGCGACTGCCGCGCACCGAGTCGCCGGTGGCGCAGCGCGGGTCAGTGGAGACCACCACCCGCCCGACGCCGTTGACGAGAGTCACCTGCTGCGCCAGGGCCGAGAAGCGTGGCGTCAGCTCGCGCTCGACCTCCGAGACGAGCAGATCCAGGCCGGCCACGCCGAGCGCGGTGCCGTCGGCCATCGCAGGCACCGCGATGGTGATGGTGTACTCGTCGCTGCAGAGGTAGTCGACGTACGGGCCCGCGACGTGCGGCGCGCGGGTCGACATCGGCACGCGGTACCACTCGAGCTCGCTGTAGTCGATGTGCTCCTTGTTCACCGACTGCGAGGCCAGCACCAGCTGCCGCCGATCGGCGCCCTGCCACCAGGCGAGATGGCTGTGCGCGTCTGAGAGCAGATCGATCGCGGCGATGAAACCGGCCCCGTATACGGGAACCTCGTCCAGATCGAGGGTGCGCAACGCGTACGGCTGAACCAGTGCGTCGACCTTGGCACGGCTGAGCTGACCGGCCCGGAGCGACGCGGCGAGCTGTTCGGCGAACGGATCGACCCAGCTCAGCAACATACGGATCGGCGCGCCGAAGTACTCCTGGACGATCTCTGCGGCGTTCGCCTGGGCGGTTGTCGGGGTGGTCATCGCGTCCTCCTGTGCACGTCGATGGGGGTTCTGCTCAACGGGAGCCGGGTGCGCTGCTCTGCACCAGGATCAGGGCGTCGATGACGTCGGCGACCATCTGCTCGCAGCGCCGGCCGGCGGCATCCGCATCGCCGGCCTCGACCGCGTCGATGATGGCGCGGATACTCGCCGCCTGCCGCTGCAGGCCCTGGCCGTCGGGCGCCACCAGGCGGAGATAGGGAGAGAACTCGGCCTGCAGCTTCATCTGCTCGCGGGTCAACC
>JAPSIX010000118.1 GCA_031178475.1 Microbacterium sp.
CAGCTCGCCAAGCAGGCGACCGGCAAGGGCGTGCCGCGGTCGGCGTACTGGGGCGAGACGATCACGAAGTCGCTCCCCCGTGCAGCGGTCGGACCGCTGGTCGACCGCCTGAAGACCACCTTCGTGCGGCAGTTCGCCTCGCGCGGTAGCGCCTCCTTCTTCGGCAAGGCGCTGCCGTTCGGCGTGGGCGCGGTTGTCGGCGGGGCGGGAAACCACCTGCTCGGGCGGCGCGTGCTCACCACCTCACGGCGCGCGTTCGGGGTCGCGCCCGCCGTGCTCCCCGCCGAACTCGAGCCGGCTGCCGACACGGTGAAGGTGGAGAGGCGGATGCTGGAGAGCGCCCGCTCCGTCGGTGGCGGCGTCATCGGAGTGGCCGGGTCGGTGGGACGGGGCATCGGCGGCGGCGTCGCAGGAGTGGCAGGTTCGGTGGGGCGCGGGATCGGCGCGGCGGGGCGACGCGCCGGCCGGATGCTGCGTCGCAAGGGCGACGGCGACACCGACGAGGATTCACCCTCCACAGAAGTGCGCTGACCAGGGCTTATCCCCACCTGCAGTCGGGGCTGCAGGCTCGGGCTGCAACCGTCTGTGGCCGTCCTTACCGTGACGGGCATGCTCCTTCCTCTCGGTCCCGACAGCCCGCCTCCGCCACCCGCATACGCCGTGCCGTGGCACGTCGTTCGAGACGACCGCGCACACCCCTCCGTGGTGAACAGCGGCCGCGACCCCGTCGACTTCGTGCGCGTGTTTCACCACGACTCAGAGCACCAGGTCGTGACCGATCTGTGGGGCCAGATGCTCCCCGGCGAGCGCGTGGACCTCTGCCTCTGCGACGTCGACCTCGACGACGTCGACCTCGACGACGTCGTCGTCACGCTGGCCTGGTTCCGGCAGAGCGACGGGCTCGAGTACATCTGGCGGTTCGTGGTGTGAGGCGCGCGGTCGAGCGCAGGTGATCCACCAAAGCAGCGCCCGAGGCGTTGTGCGGAGCATCCAACGGCGGCAGGCACCCCGGCGCTAGTGTGGAATCCGTGACGGACACCCCTGACCTCTCGACCACGGCCGCCAAGATCGCGGATCTCCGCGCCCGCTACGCGGAAGCGGTCGTCGAACCCGAGAAGATCGCCCAGCAGAAACAGCACGCCAAGGGCAAGATGACCGCCCGGGAACGCATCGAGCTTCTCGTGGACACCGGCAGCTTCGTCGAGTTCGACGAGTACGTCCGCCACCGCACGACCGCGTTCGGGATGGACAAGAACCGCCCCTACGGGGACTCCGTCGTCACCGGCGTCGGCACGATCCACGGGCGCACCGTCGCCGTGTACTCGCAGGACTTCACCACCTTCGGCGGATCGCTCGGTGAGGTGGCCGGCGACAAGATCATCAAGATCATGGAGTTCGCCGTCACCAACGGCATCCCGATCATCGGCGTGCTCGACTCCGGCGGCGCTCGAATTCAGGAGGGGGTGCTCGCCCTCAGCAAGTACGGCGAGATCTTCCGCCTGAACACCCGCTCGTCGGGCGTCATCCCGCAGATCTCCATCATCATGGGGCCCGCCGCCGGCGGCGCCGTCTACGGCCCGGCCCTCACCGACTTCGTCATCATGGTCGACAAGACCAGCCAGATGTTCGTCACCGGCCCCGACGTCATCAAGACCGTCACCGGCGAGGACGTCGGCATGGAGGAGCTCGGCGGCGCCTACACGCACAACACGCGCTCCGGCGTCGCGCACTACCTCGCCGAGGACGAGGACGACGCGATCGACTACGCCAGGACGCTGCTGAGCTACCTGCCGGACAACAACATGGCCGAGCTGCCGAGGTACGAGTCGGCATTCGAGTTCGAGACGACGGATGCCGATCGCGCGCTGAACACGATCATCCCCGACTCCCCCAACCAGCCCTACGACATCCACACGGTCATCGGGCACCTGATGGATGACGGCGACTTCCTCGAGGTGCAACCGCTGTTCGCCCCGAACATCGTGATCGGCTTCGGCCGCGTCGAAGGACGCTCGGTCGGCATCATCGCAAACCAGCCGTCGCAGATGGCCGGCACCCTGAACATCGAGGCAGGCGAGAAGGCCAGCCGGTTCGTGCGCTTCTGCGACGCGTTCTCGATCCCGATCGTCACCCTCGTCGACGTGCCGGGCTATCTGCCCGGCACCGACCAGGAGTGGACCGGCGTCATTCGCCGCGGCGCGAAACTCATCTACGCCTACGCCGAGGCGACCGTGCCGCTGGTCACCGTCATCCTGCGCAAGGCGTACGGCGGCGCATACATCGTGATGGGCTCGAAGCAGCTCGGCGCCGACGTCAACCTCGCCTGGCCGACCGCCGAGATCGCCGTCATGGGCGGCCAGGGCGCGGTGAACATCCTCTACCGCAACGAGATCAAGCGCGCCGAAGAGGCCGGTGAGGACGTCGCCGCCGTGCGCACGCGCCTCGCGAACGAGTACACCTACAGCGTCACCTCACCGTTCCTGGCCGCCGAGCGCGGCGAGATCGACGGCGTCATCGAACCGGCGAACACCCGCGTCTCGATCGCGAAGGCCCTGCGCGCCCTGCGCGGCAAGCGCGCCGAGCTGCCTCCGAAGAAGCACGGAAACATCCCGCTGTGACCGAGCACCCCGAGCCTCCGCGCATCGAGATCGTCCGCGGCAACCCGACGGAGGAAGAGCTCGCCGCGCTCATCGCCGTCGTCGGCGAGGCTTATACGCATGAGGCGGAGGATGCTGTCGCCGAGGAGCCGCAGATCTCGGCGTGGCAGCTCACCCAGCGACCGATGCGGCGTCCGCTGCGCCGAGGCATCCCGTGGGGGCGGTACTCGGGCTGAGGCGCGCCCGACGGGCCCTTCGACCGGCTCAGGGACCCAAGGTGACCGGGTTTTGTCCCCCAAAGTACCTACAGACACGGGTGTTGCGGATCGGAAGACTGGTGTCAACGCTTCGCGTTAGGCGGCTGCTCTGCCCCAGGGTAGGCAGACGCAGTACCGCCCCCTTGCGGACAGTTTTCGGGTAGCTGGTCCGCGCCGGCGAGGGGCGGGCGGCTTCGCCGCCCCTCGCCTATCTCTTCTCCGCCGCAGCGTCGTCAGCCTCGCGGCGGATCTCGTGCCAGAGATCGACGGCGTCGTCGTCGTGCGCCCCGCCGGCCGCACGGCCGACCACGGTGACGGCCAGCTCGTCGTGACGACCGGCACGGATGATCAGTCGGTTCGAGTGCGCGTCTGCCACTACGGCGGCCAGCTCGTCGCGGATCTCGGCGCGCCGCTCTTCGTCGATGCCCTCCAGCCCGCCCTCGTCGAACACGGTCACGGTCGTGCCGCGACGACGTGCCTCGCGGATCGCCGCACGGACCGCATCGTTCAGCAGGCTGGCGCCGCGCAGCTCGTCACGCAACGTCCCCTCCGCGAGGCGCGCCTGCAGCCGCTCCTCCTCCGTGAGCTCGCCGTGCGTCGCCACCGTGCGGCTGAGCACGGGGCCGGCGACAGCCAGCGCGGTCTGGGCGCGCACCCGGCGTTCACGCTGACGCACCATCTGCGTGGCATGCCAGGCCGACACCGCCCGTTGGATATCGGCGAGCTTCTCGGTGTCCCGCACCGCCCTGTCCCAGAACAGCACGAGCAGTTGAGCGACGATCACCCACGTGATCGAGCCGACCAGCCCGAGTGTGAACGCCGAACCGACGCCCATGTACGCGCACGCCGACACGATGAGCACCACGAGGATCGCCCACCCGAACAGCGGGCGTCGGCGCACGATGCACACGACGGCCAGAAGACCGGTGGCGCCGATGTACCAGGTGGCGAAGGGAGCGCCGCGCATGAGCGGCTCCAGCGACACACTCGCCAACGATGGCACCGCCGCCCCCGCGGCGAGCGCGAGCACCGCCGCCCAGAGAGGCATCCGCACACTGCTCGCCGACTCGGTCAGTACGGCGGTGAGCACAGTGGCCAGGTAGAGCGCGACCCCGGCGACCATCAGCAGCGGCGCTGATGGCTGCTGGATCCACCACACCGCGCGCGCGGCGAAGTACACCGCGAAGCCGAGCGCCAGCGCGGTGGCCATACTGCGGACACTGCGTCTCATGACGGCTCCCAGCTCAGCACCACGATCGTGCCGTCGGCGCCGGTGCGGATCTCGCTGGATCCGGCGACCGCCGCCATCCTGGCGACGATGGAGGCGCGGATGCCGAGTCGGTCCTCGCCGATGGCATCCGGATCGAACCCCGGCCCCGTGTCCTGCACGGTCACCGCCATGCGGTCGGCGCGCGGCGACTCGACGACGACGTGAAGACCGCGCCCTGCTGCGTGCGCGAGGGCGTTCCCGATGGCCTGCCGCGCGGCGAGCACGATCGCCCTCGCGACCCGTCCGGGAAGCGCCGCCGGCACCCCGCGCTCCTCCACCACGGCGTCCGCACCGTGCTCCGACAGCGTGCGCCGCAGCTCGGCGACGATCTGCACGTTGCTGACGGGCTGGTCGTTGCCCTCTTGAACGACGGATGCCTCGGTGTTCGCCAGCCTCGTGAGTGCCTCACGCGCCATCGCGGCGGCGAGGGCGCGCTCGCGCTCGCTCTCCGCCCGCTCAGCGGCGATCAGCGCAGCCAGCACGCTGTCGTGCATCAGCGCCGCCATCGACACGCGCTCCTCTTCGGCCGCGGTGGCGGCGGCCGCTTGGGCGTAAGACTCCACGGCGCGGGCACGCGCCTCATCCACACCGCTGGCCACCTGGCGGAACATCCAGCCCAGCGAGACGATGACCATGCCGAGGATGAGCGTGAACGAGACGTCGAACGCCGTCGTGATCCAGTAGCCCTGGGTGAAGTCGCCCTGCATCAGCCGCACGACCCCGTACACGAACGGCAGCCCGGCAGCCCAGGCGAACTGCACCCGCAGCGGGAAAGCGAGCATGGCGGCCACGACGCCGACGTTGACCAGGAAGAACACCCATGGCTGGGTGTCGGGTTCGCGCACAGTCGGGTCGACGACGACCGGCCACAGGAGAAGGGCGATCACGTACGCGACGGCGAAGGTGCCGGACGCCTGCTTCGTCCACCTGCCTGTGACACACGCGAGGATCATCCACAGCAGAGGCACGAACACGAGCAGCATCATCGCCATGTGCGGGGCGTCGAGCGTCCTCAGGCGCGTGACCGCACCGAGGAGCGCCTGGATACCCAGCGCGCCGGAGCCGATGGCCGCGACCGTCGCGAGGATCCGCTCCATCCGGTGCCCTGTGAAACGCTCCAGGCCGGCATCCGGAACCCCCGGCGAGGGGATGCTGCTCCACGCCTCCCGGATGCTGCGGGCGTCAACCGGCACTCGGCACCCCGTCGGCGGACACGATGCCGTCCTCCATCGCCCGCCGCAGCAGGTCCACCTTCGTCGGCGCCGGCCGGCCCACCTCGACGTACTTCACGCGGACGCGAGTGATGTTCTCCTTGGCGGTCGAGTACGCGACCCCGAGCCGCTCGGCGACGACTTTCAGCGGCAGCCCCGTCGCGTAAAGCCGCAGAACCTCTCGTTCGCGGGCCGACAGCTGGGCGTCGGCGAACTCCCGATCGCCCTCGACAGCGCTCGCCCATTCCACGTTGTTCAGCGCCTCGCCGCGGGCGACCGTGCGGATCGCGTCCAGCACGTCGTCGAGAGCCGACGACTTGCTGACCACTCCCGCAGCGCCGGCCACGAGTGCCTCGCGGACGGCGACCGGTCGGTCGGCGACGCTGTGGATGACGACACTCGACCCGTCGCCGACCAGCGCACCCACGTTCTCGCTGACCGTGGTCCCGTCGCC
>JAPSIX010000119.1 GCA_031178475.1 Microbacterium sp.
GGGTACTGCCCGCCCGACGACCCGCGCATGCTCGCCACCGTCGAGCGCATCGAGCAGACGCTGATGCACGACGGTCTGGTGCTGCGGTACCGCACCGAGACCGGAGTCGACGGGCTGTCCGGAGACGAGAGCCCGTTCCTCGCCTGTTCGTTCTGGCTCGTGGAGCAGTACGCCTCGACCGGTCGCATGGATGAGGCACGCGCGCTGATGGAGCGGCTCTGTTCGCTCGCCAACGACGTGGGCATGCTGTCGGAGGAATATGACCCGCGCGCGCAGCGCCAGGTCGGCAACACGCCGCAGGCGTTCTCGCACCTCGCGCTGGTGCGCGCAGCGGACGCACTCGCGCGGGGCGAGCGCCTCCCGCGGTGAGCCGAGCCCTCCTGGGTCCCTGAGCCGGTCGAAGGCCCCAGGAGGGGTCAGCGGGTCAGGCGCTCGCGATGACCGTCTCGGCCAGCGGACGGCGGACGCGTGGTGCGACCTCGCGCTCCTGGAGCGGCTCGGGAAGCTGTGACACGTCGCCGAGCTCACCGAGTGCGATGACCGTCATGGCGGCGAAACGCTCTTCGAGGCCGAGGAGGCCGCGGAGCTGCTCGGCAGAGAAGCCGCTCATCTGGTGAGCGACCAGCCCGTCGTGGTGCGCCTGCACCGACAGATGCGCGACGGCCTGTCCGAGGTCGTAGACCGCGTGCGGGATGGGGTTGCCCTCGGCATCCGTCGTCTCGGCGACCGCGACGATGAGCGCCGCCGCCGCGCCGGCCCAGGTCTGGTTGAATCCGATGAGCGTCTCGAGTACCCCGGCGTGCAGTTCGCTGCCGCGCCGGGCGACGACGAATCGCCACGGCTGCAGGTTGTAGGCCGACGGCGACCAGCGCGCCGCCTCGAGCGCGGACGCCAGCTTCGCCTCGTCGATCGGGGCGTCGGGATCGTAGGCGCGCGGGCTCCATCGGTCGGCGAGGACGTCGAGGACGGGGTGCTCGGTCTGGGCGGTGCGGTCGAGGACGGGAGTGCTCATGTGATGAGGCCCTTCGTATCGGTTCGGATGCGGGAGGACCTCATCGTCCGCGGGATGCAACCACCCTATGCGGGCGCATATTCCCTCAGCCTCGGAGTGCCTCCCGCAGCTTCACCCGCGCACCCATTCGCAGCAGCGAGTTCTCGTAGATCTTCGCCGCCACGAGAATCGCCGCCACGCACGACAGCAGCAGCACGACGATCGAGACCAGCGGCTCCCACCACTGGGCTTCGCCGACGAAGAGCCGCATCGGCATCCCGACCGGCGCCGAGAACGGCACGTACGACATGATCGTCAGCACCAGCGGGTTGTCGTTGAAGAAGATGACCAGCATGTACGGGGCCATCACGAGCATCGTGATCGGCATCGTCGTCGCCCCGATGTCCTCTTGACGCGACACCATCGCGGCGGCCGCCGCGAACAGGGCCGCCAGCAGCACGAAGCCGAGCAGGAAGAAGACCGCGAACCACACCACCGGCCCGCCGATGCCGGCGAGCAGCTCGTTCTGCCCGGTGACGATCAGGCCGACCACGGCGATGGCCGCCAGCAGAACGATCTGCCCCATCGCGAGCACCGTGTTGCCGATGATCTTCCCTGCCAGCAGTGCGCGGGTCGGGATGGCCGAGATGAGCAGCTCGACGACCCGGGTCTGCTTCTCTTCCACCACGCTCTGGGCGATCGTCCCGCCGAAGGTGGATGCCGCGATGAGGAACACCAGGCCGAAGCCGAGGGCGATGAAGTAGCGGATCATCGGGTCGGTGGTCTGTGGTTCGAGGATTTCGACCTCGGGTGACTGCGACAGCATCATCGCCAGCGTGCGAGGGGCGTCTTCGAGCGCCACGATCGTGAACCCGAAAGTCCCGTCATCGGAGGGCACGAGGGCCGCTTCGACGTCGCCTGAGCGCACGAGCTCTTCTGCCGCGGCGCGGTCGGCGACCTCGGTGGGATTCACGAGGTCAATGCCCTGCACCACGGCGGCGGTCTCAGGTGTCACGGCGACGGCCGTCTGGCCCGCCGACTTGCCCGCGAACCCGCCGAAGAGCACGCCGGCGAGTGCCAGGGCGAGCAGGATGCCGGTGCCGATCAGGAACGCCTTGCTGCGCAGCTTGGCGCCGATCTCGCGTTCTGCGACCAGCCAGATCGCCGAAGGAGTGGATGCCGCATCGCGGGCGGTGGTCGGGATCACTGGATGACCTCCTTGAAGATCTGGGCGAGGGAGGGCTGCTGAGGTGCGAACGAGCTGACGTCCCCGTGCTGCAGGGCGGTGCGCAGCACCCGCTGGGCGGTGGCGGGTGCGTCGACGTCGAACAGCGCGGTGCCGCCCTCGAAGTCGACGACCGCCACACCGGGTTCGCCGCGCAGCCAGCCGGCATCGCCGCCGGTGACGAGACGGTATCGGTCGGTGGAGTGCTGCGCTCGAAGCTCGTCGCGGGAGCCGGACGCGCGGATGGTGCCCCCGGCGATGATGATCAGGTCGTCGCACAGCCGCTCGACGACGTCGAGCTGGTGCGAGGAGAACAGGATGGCGGCGCCCTGCGCGGCGCGCGCCTGCAGCACGCCGGCGACGACCTCGACGGCGAGCGGGTCGAGGCCGGAGAACGGCTCGTCGAGGATGAGCACCTGGGGGTCGTGCACGAGAGCGGCGGCGATCTGCGCCCGCTGCTGGTTGCCCAGCGAGAGCGACTCGATGGTGTCGTCGAGGCGCTCGCCGAGTCCGAGCTCTTCGAGCAGCGCTGTGGCGCGCGTGGTGGCATCCGCCTTGCCGAAGCCGTGCAGGCGGGCGAGATAGACGACCTGCTCGAGCACCTTCATCTTCGGGTACAGGCCGCGCTCCTCGGGCATGTAGCCGAATCGCTGTCGGTCGGCGGTGGTGAGCGCGGTGCCGCCGAGGCTGACCGTCCCGCCGTCTGCGGAGAGCACGCCCAGGATGATCCGCATGGTGGTGGTCTTGCCGGCACCGTTCCCGCCGACGAATCCGGTCAGCCGCCCGGGGGCGACGTCGAAGCGGATGCCGTCGAGCACCAGCCGGGAGCCGTAGCTCTTCGTGATGCCGTCGAGTTGTAGCAGTCCTGTCATGCTTCAACGCTAGGGAGGAGCGGATGCCGGGGCATCCCCCGCCCGGCTGATCGCCACGCGTCCGCCGTGCGGCGGACTGCTACGCCAGGCCGTGCCGGTGGGCGAGCACGACGGCCTGCACGCGGTCGCGGGCGCCGAGCTTCTGCAGCACGCGTGAGACGTGCGTCTTCACCGTTGCCTCGCCGATGAAGAGGGCTCGGGCGATCTCGGCGTTGCTGCGGGCGTCGGCCATGAGGTGCAGCACCTCCGCCTCGCGCTCGGTGAGCGGCTCGAGGAAAGGCGTCTGCGGTCGGGGAGGCGTGGGGATCGAAGGGCCCTGCGCACCCGCGAATCTCCGCAGGACTCTCCTGGTGACCTCCGGCGCCAGCATCCCGTCGCCGGCGGCGAGCGAGCGCACGGCGGCGATCAGCTCTTCGGGGCCGGCGTTCTTGAGCAGGAAGCCGCTGGCGCCCGCCTGCAAGGCGTCGAACAGGTAGTCGTCGCGGTCGAACGTCGTCACGATCGCGACCGCTGAGGGGATCGTCGGGTCGGCGATGATCCGTCGGGTCGCGTCCAGGCCGTCCATGTCGGGCATCTGCACGTCCATGGTGATCACGTCGGGGCGCAGCTCGGCGGCGAGGGCGACGGCCTCCGTGCCCGACGCGGCCTCGCCGACGACGTCGATGTCGGGCTGCGTGTCGAGGATCGTGCGGAAGCCAGCGCGCAGCATCGCGTGGTCGTCGACGAGCAGGACGCGGGTGGTCGTCATCGCGCACCCCTCGTCGCCGCGGTGGACAGCGGCAGCGTGGCGCGCACCCGGAAACCGCCCTCAGCGCGGGGCTGGAGTTCGATGGTGCCGCCGGATGCGTGCGCCCGCTCGCGCATGCCGAGCTGACCGAGGCCGGGGCGCACCGGTCCGACCGGCCGACCGGTGTTCACGACCTCGAGCTCGACGGCATCCGGCTCGTACCGCACCCGCACATCCGCGCTCGCTCCGGCTCCGGCGTGCCGACGCGCGTTCGTGAGTGCCTCCTGTGCGATGCGGTACAGGTTCACGCCGACCGTCACCGGTACCGGCACGGGGTCGCCGATCACCTGATACGCCGTCGGCAGGCCCGCTTGCGTCGACGAGGCGACGAGCTGGGCGATGTCGTCGATGCCGCCAGGGGAGGCCGGCTCGTCGGCGGCATCGCCCGGTGCGCGCAGCGTCTCGAGCAACTGGCGGAACTCTTCGATGGCGTCGCGCGAGCCCTTCTCGATGCCGGCGAGCATCTCCCTCGCGTGCTGCGGGTCCTGATCGATGACCAGGCGCGCGGCCCCGGCCTGCACGCCCATGACCGACACGTGGTGGGCGACCACGTCGTGCAGCTCGCGGGCCAAGCGCACCCTGTCGAGGGCGACGGCCTGTGCGGCGGTGACCTCGCGTTCGCGCTCGAGCTCTCGGGTGCGCTCTTCGAGAGCGTGGCGCTGGGCGGCCGCATGCCACGAGCGCTCGCCGAAGTAGTACGCCCCGCCGAAGTAGAGCACGTTCAGCAGCAGCTGGATCATCATCACCGCCACGTAGGGCGAGAACAGCCCGGCCGCGACCTCGGCCTCAGCGGCCTGTTCGATCGCTTCGCGGTACATGGCCACGACCAGCCACACGAACATGCCGATGATGATGGCGACCCGGACGATCACGGCGGCACGCCGGTTCGGCATCCACGCGCCCACGGTGTAGAAGGCGACGAACATCGCGATGTTCAGCACGTACATCTCCGGCACGTGCAGGGTGACGCTCACGAAGAAGACGAGCGCGACGACGATGGCGACCGCAGCCGGCCAGCGGCGGCGCGCGGCGAGCGGGATGGCCACGGCGGCGACCGAGAGCAGCGCCGCCCACATCGGCGCCTGCTCGTCGCCGTAGACGCGAGCCACGGTCGACAGCCCGGCGCTGATGATCCCGCCCACCAGCAGCGCCGCGGCCAGCAGCAGATCCTGACGCAGCTCGCGCTGGGTCGGGACGCGAGTGAAAGGGGCGGATGCCGGCATGGATCCACCGTACGGGCGAGCCGGGCGGGCCGGCATCCGCCGCAGGGCGGATACGAGTTAACTTGCTATTGACAAGCGAGGTTGTTTTTTGCAAGTATGCTTCGACAGGCTCAGCAACCCAACCGAGGTTCACAAACGAGCCGAACGATATCGACAGAGGAGTCATCGTGACCAAGATCTTCGTCAACCTGCCCACCAGCGACCTCGAGCGCAGCAAGGCGTTCTACACCGCGCTGGGCTGCGACATCAACCCGCTGTTCACCGACGAGAACGCCGCGTGCATCGTCTGGAGCGACGACGTGTACTTCATGGTCCTCACGCGCGAGTACTTCAGCACCTTCACGAGCAAGAGCGTCGTCGACGCGAAGGAGTCCGCGCAGGTGCTCGTGGCGCTCAGTCGCGACTCCCGCGAGGACGTCGACGACGTCGTCGGCAAGGGCCTCGCCGCGGGCGGTGCGGAGCCGAAGCCGGCGCAGGACTACGGCTTCATGTACTCCCGCGACCTGGAGGACCCCGACGGCAACATCCTCGAGTTCCTCTACATGTCTGACGAGGCCGCCGAGCAGGGGCCCGAGGCGTACATGGCGGAGCAGGGCGCGACCGAGTCGGCCTGA
>JAPSIX010000120.1 GCA_031178475.1 Microbacterium sp.
CCACCCTCGATGGAGTTCTCGATCGCGATCATCGCCGCGTGGCTGCGGCCCTCGAGCACGTCGGCGAGCGCTTCGCCGACGTTGTGCACCGGCTTCCAGTGGTGTCCTCGAGCCTCCGGCACCTGGTCGAGCGCTGCCTCGGTGAACGTTCCGGCAGGACCCAGGTAGCTGTATGTGCGGCGTTCGGTCACCCGGCAAGCCTAGTGAAGTATCGCGGGAGAGGCCCCCGGAGGGGCAAGATGGGGGGATGACGAGCCGTGCCGGCCTCCCCGCGGAGGAAAAAGACCTCATCGACGTCGACGAGCTGATCGCCGCCTACTACGACCGGCATCCCGATCCGTCGGTCCTGGCGCATCGGGTGGTGTTCGGCACCAGTGGGCACCGCGGCTCTTCGCTGACGTCGAGCTTCAACGAGGATCACATCCTCGCCACCACGCAGGCGATCGTCGACTATCGAAGCGAGCAGGGCATCACCGGTCCGCTGTTCCTCGGCCGCGACACCCACGCCCTGTCACTGCCCGCCGAGCGCAGCGCGATCGAGGTGCTCATCGCCAACGGCGTCGACGTGCGCGTGGACTCCCGCGACTCGTACGTGCCGACCCCCGCGCTCAGTCACGCCATCCTCACGTACAACCGGGCCCTTCGACAGGCTCAGGGACCCAACGCATCCGACTCCGGCCGGGCCGACGGGATCGTCGTCACGCCGAGCCACAACCCGCCCCGCGACGGCGGGTTCAAGTACAACCCGCCGCACGGCGGACCGGCCGACACCGACGCCACGAGCTGGATCGCCGCCCGCGCCAACGAGCTCATCGAAGCCCGTCTCGAAGGCGTCAAGCGCACCCCTTACGCCAACGTCGACGCCGACTCGATCGGCGAATACGACTTCCGCGACGCGTACGTACGCGACCTGCCCTCGATCATCGACATCGACGCCATCAAGCGCGCCGGCGTGCGCATCGGCGCCGATCCGCTGGGCGGCGCATCGGTGGAGTACTGGCAGCTCATCGCCGAGATGCACGGCTTGGACCTCACCGTGGTGAACCCGGAGGTCGACCCGACCTGGCGGTTCATGACGCTGGACTGGGACGAGAAGATCCGCATGGACCCGTCGTCACCGTCGGCGATGGCTTCGCTGGTCGCCAAGAAGGGCGATTACGACGTGCTCACCGGCAACGATGCCGACGCCGACCGCCACGGCATCGTGACCCCGGATGCCGGTCTGATGAACCCGAACCACTACCTGGCGGTCGCGATCGACTACCTGTTCTCGCACCGGGCTGACTGGTCGAGGGATGCCGCGATCGGCAAGACGCTGGTGTCGTCGATGATCATCGACCGGGTGGCCGAGTCGCTCGGACGGCGCCTGCTCGAGGTGCCGGTCGGTTTCAAGTGGTTCGTGCCCGGCCTGCTCGACGGCACCGTCGCATTCGGCGGCGAGGAGTCTGCGGGGGCGTCGTTCCTGCGCCGCGACGGCAGTGTCTGGTCGACCGACAAGGACGGCATCCTGCTGTGCCTGCTGGCCGCCGAGATCATCGCGGTGACCGGCAAGAGCCCGTCCGAGCGGTATCGCGAGCTCGAGGGGGCGTTCGGCTCGTCCGCCTACCAGCGGGTGGACGCCCCCGCGACCCCCGAGCAGAAGGCTGCGCTTTCGCAGCTGAGCCCGGATGCCGTCACCGCAGACTCCCTGGCCGGCGAGCCGATCACCGCCAGACTGTCGCACGCCCCAGGCAACGGCGCGGCGATCGGCGGGCTGAAGGTGCAGACCGAGCACGCGTGGTTCGCCGCCCGCCCGTCCGGCACCGAGGACGTCTACAAGCTGTATGCCGAGAGCCTGCGCGGGCCCGAGCACCTCGCCGAAGTGCAGGCCGAGGCCCGCGCCGTCGTCTCTGCGGCGCTCGGGGCCTGAACAGTCAGACCGAGCGGGCCATTTCCCGCCCCGCGCCGCGCAGCCAGTGCGCCGGGAACGCGACGGCCCGCTCGGGAGCCCCGGCGAGCGCGGTGAGCGACACGGATGCCGTGAACAGCGACGTGTCCGCGTCGGGAGCGATCCGCCCCGCGGCGAGCATGGCGGGCACTCCCGCTCCCGCGGCGAGGCCGGCCACGTACGAGGGCACCTTCCCGTCGCCGGACTGACCGTCGTACGAGCCTTCTCCGGTCACGACGGCGTCCGCTCCGGCGATCGCATCGGCGAGGCCGATCAGGGTCGCGACCTCGTCTGCGCCGGGAAGCAGCCGCGCGCCCCAGGCCAGCAGCGCACCACCCACGCCGCCGGCAGCGCCCGCACCCGGCGTCGCCGGATCGAGACCCAGTAAGCCGGCGAGGCGGGCGAGGCCGGTTTCCGCCTGTTGCTGATCAGCAAGGTCGGTGAGGCCCTTCTGAGGGCCGAACACGGCCGCCGTTCCGCGCGGCCCGGTCAACGGGTTGGTCACGTCGGTGAGCACGAGCGTGTCGGGCGCTCTGCGCAGCATCGACAGGTCGATGCGCGCGATCCGGTGCAGCCCGCGGGCGCCGTGCGGCACCTCCTCGCCCGATTCGTCGGTGAACCTGGCGCCGAGCGCCCGCAGCATCCCGGTGCCGCCGTCGGTCGACGCGCTGGATCCGATGCCGAGGATCAGGCGAGACACCCGCTGATCCAGCGCATCGGCGATCGCCTGACCGAACCCGGTGGAGTCGGCATCGAGCGGTCGGAGCTCATCGAGCAACTCGATTCCCGAGGTGGAGGCCATATCGACCACGGCCGTGCCGTACGGCGCGTCGCCGGAGGGCGGGAGCATGAGCCAGTCCGCGTCGATCGCGTTGCCGTTCGGGCCCTGTATCCGCACGGTGACGCGGCGCGCGCCGGGCACAGCCGCCTCGAATGCGGCGACGGTCCCCTCGCCGCCGTCGGCCATCGGTCGCAGAATCAGCTCCGCCGACGGGTCGACTTCGGCCCATCCGGCGGCGATCGCCTCCGCGGCCGCGGTCGCGCTGATCGACCCCTTGAAGCTGTCCGGGGCGATGACGACCCGGGTCACGATGCCCCGCCGATCGGGGGCGTGCTATCGCGCACGAAAACCTCGAGCTCGGCATCCGGCTGAGTCCACTCCACGTCCACCGCCGCCCGGAACGCCTGGTAGCCGAGGTCTGTCAGCGGCACGCGCACCGTCGTCAGGCGAGGGGTGACGTCGCGGCTGGCCGGCACGTCGTCGAACCCGCACACGGCGATGTCGGCGCCGACGGTGCGCCCGGCGTCGCGGATCGCGGTCATCGCGCCGATCGCGACCACGTCGCTCAGGCCGAACACGATGGTTCCCGTCGGCACGCCGTCACCGAGTGCCGCTGTCATCAACTGCGCCCCGGATTCGCGCTCGAACGTGCCACGGAGGACACGGACGACCTCGCCGCCACCGGCCTCGAAGCCCGCGGTGAAGCCGGCGAGGCGGTCGTCAGACGTGCGGACCCCCTCGGCAGCTGCCAGCCCGATCGCCCGTCGGTAGCCGAGGGACGCCATCTCGCGGCCGAGCTTCTCGGCGCCTCCACGGTTGTCGATCACCACGCTGCGCTCGCCGCCAGGACCGAAGGTGACGGTGCGGCCGCCGAGAGCACGGAACCCGGCGAGCTCGTCTGCGGTGGAGTCGTCGCCGTCATCGGCACGGGACGCGGCGAGGATGACGCCGCGCGGGCGCTGCCCGCGCATGGCGCGAAGGATGCGGGCCTCGCGCTCGGGGTCGCGCTCGGTGATCGCGACGGTGACGATGAGCCCGTGCTCGTCGGCGCCCCGGGCGACGCCGGAGGCGACGAGCCCGAAGTACGGATCGGCGATGTCGGCGACGAGCAGGGCGATCACGGCGGATGTGCCCCGTGCGGTCGCCTGCGCGGACGCGTTGGCCGTGTACCCGAGCTCGGACGCCGCGCGTTCGACGCGTTCGCGGAACGACTCGGCGACCTTGCGCTCGGAGCCGTTGAGCACGCGGGATGCCGTGGCGAGCGACACACCGGCAGCGCGCGCGACGTCGTGCAGGGTCGGCGTGGTCGGGCGAGTACGCCGCTGAAGCTCGGCAGTCATGACCCGAGCTTATCCGCGTATGCCGTTCGCACCCGCGGCATCCGCCAGCCAGGCGCGCAGCGTCGCCGCCTCTTCGGCGAGCAGCTCGGGGTCGTCGTCGGGAACGAACTCCAGCAGCGCGTCGCGGGGCGGGTGCGCGGCGGCCGTCGCGGCGGCGGCCAGTGCACGCCACAGCCCCTCGCGCTCGCGCAAGCGCAGCCGCTCCGCCCGCGGCCACCACGAGAACACGTGCACGGCGCTCACTCTCTCGGCGATGGCCGAATACTCGGCGAGCGCCTGCTCATCGGCCGCGCCGACCGTCGGCTGCCAGTAGGCAGACAGCGCGGGCGAGCCGACGTCGTCCAGCAGCCGCAGCGTCGCCTGCGGGTTGTCGGCGAGTGTGCCGCCGTGGTACTCCAGCGCGAGCGTGATTCCGCGATCGGATGCCGCGGAGCAGGCATCCGACAACCGCGCGGCGGTGTCGTTCCACTCCGCGCCGGATGCGTCTGCCGAGCCGGTGCGGCCCGCCCAGACCCGCACCCGGTCGGCTCCGAGCGCCTCGGCGCTGTCGAGCACGGGAGCGATGTCCTCCCCTGCGTCGGCGCGGAAGTAGGAGCCGTACGAGCACACCGCCAGTCCGGCATCCGCTGTCATCGCCGCGACGGATGCCGCCCGCGCGGCATCACCGGGCGGCACATGCAGGTCGCCGCCCCACTCGATCACCTCGAGGCCGGCATCCGCCGCGAGAGCGACGATGCGCTGGGGCTCGAGCTGTCGGAACGTCACCGAGCACAGACCTGGCCGCATACTGCTCCTTCCCACCTGCCGACGACGTTACGGCAGGTGCGGGGAGATCGCGGCGGTGAAGGATGCCGCGGTGCGGCGCACCACCTCGGCGGGGGCGGTGTTCCACACGTCGGCGTTGAAGATCTCCACCTCGATGTCGCGGTCGTACCCGGCCTCCACCACCGCCCGCGTGAGCGAGCCGAAGTCGATGACCCCGTCGCCCATGTAGTGGCGCGAGAGCAGCACGTCCTCGGCCAGGGGCGTCTTCCAATCGCACACCTGATACGTCGCGATGCGGCCCTCGCGTCCGGCTCGGGCGATCTGCTCGAGCACCTGCGGATCCCACCAGATGTGGAAGGTGTCCACGGCCGCGCCCACCACGCCCGGATCGAAGTCGGCGGCGATGTCGAGCGCCTGTCCGAGGGTGGAGACGACGGCGCGGTCGGACGCGTACATCGGATGCAGCGGCTCGATCGCCAGCGTCACACCGGCCGCCTTCGCGTCGTCGGCGAGGATGCCGATGGCGTCGCGCACACGCTCACGGGCCCCGATCAGGTCGCGTGAGCCCTCGGGCAGCCCGCCCGCCACCAGCACGAGCACGGCGGTGGACCCCTCCGCGCCGGCGGCCGCGAGCGCCGCGGTCTCCTCGATGGCGCGGCGGTTCTCGTCCAGCGCGGCGAGCCGTTCCGGGCCCTCCGGCAGGGTGAAGAAGCCTCCGCGGCAGTGCGTGGTGAAGCGCAGTCCCGAGTCGGCGAGCATCCGGGCGGCGGTGTCGAGGCCGACGTCGTTGACCGGTTCGCGCCACAGGCCGATCGCCTGCACGCCGGCGTCCGCCGTCACCTGCAGGGCGGTGGCGAGGTCGGCGTACTTGA
>JAPSIX010000121.1 GCA_031178475.1 Microbacterium sp.
TCCTCACGGCGTGGCCGTTCCTCGTCGCGCTGGTCGTGGGACACCTGCTGGCGGGTCTCGTCCCGGCCCGTCCGCGGCGCCCGTGGTCGCTCGGGTGGGGTGCGATCGTATGGCTCGTCACGGTCGCCGGCGGGATGCTGCTGCGCGTCGCAACCGGAGACACCGCCGAGACGCCGTTCATCATCGTCGCTTCGCTGGTGCTGGCCGCCTTCCTCGTCGGATGGCGGCTCGTCGCGATGCTCGTGCGGCGCTGGCGGGGGCCCGCATCCACCACTCCGGCGCACGACGCGGACGCCGCTGCGGCGGGCTGACCGGGCTCCTTTTCAGAAGGGGGGCGGTCACGCCGCGACCCGCCTCACTCGCGACGGCTCAGAGCCGGTCAGCGCGGTACGAGCGCCGCCTTCCGATCCGCGGCCGTGATCTCGCGCCGGGTCCACTCGAACACGTAACGCGCGTCGAAGCGGCGCGAGCACTTCGCGCACGAGGTGGCGCGGGCGGGTCGGCGATGACGATAGACGAGGTGCCCCGCCGGGCAGCGGCCGATCCACGGAGCCAGTTCCGTCGCCGTCTCGCCGGTGTGTGTCGTGCCCCCGACGTACCCGAGTTCCCGCGCGATGCGCTTCCACGCCGGGCCGTGCGCCGCGTCGTGACCGGCCAGGGCGTGCGCGACCTCGTGCAGCAGTGTCTGATGGATCTCGTCATCCTCAAAGCGGGCGGCGAGATAGCGCGACACCGTGATGCGCTTGCGGCGGTAGTCACACAGCCCGGCACGGCGCTTCGCGTTGTCGAAATCGAACGACCAGGTCTCGTCGAGGTGCAGCGCGATCAGCGCCTCGCCCCAGATGCGCACCCGGTTCAGATCAGCCATGGGATCAGAGTAGAACCAGCCGGAGACATTCGGCCCGCTCGGCGCGATCTCGTCGCCCGGACGGCGGGTCAGACCGAGACGGGCTGCTGACTCTGGCGGCGCTCGGCCGCCTCGATGGCCAGCAGCGTGGTCTGCAGCTGGCTGTCGTCGGCACCGGCCTCGCGGCGCAGGAACAGCGCCCGCTTGAAGCTCTCTCTGGCCTGCTCGAAGTCGCCCGCGTCGTATGCGTTCTTGCCGTGGTGCTGGTGGGCGAAGGCGGCGATCCCCGCCCAGCGCTGGCCCTCGGCCTCGCCGGCGCAGGTCGCCAGCTCCTGCTCGGCGGCGGCATGGGCGCCGCGCTTCTGCAGCACGGTGGCGTGCAGCACCCGGGCGCGCAGCACGTCCTTGCGGGTGCCGGCCATCCGCGCCTGCCGCACGGTCTCGTCGGCCAGTGCGAGCGCCTCATCGAGGCGGTCGAGCACCTTCAGCAGCCAGACGCGCTCCAGCAGGGCAGGGAGGCTGCGCTGGTTCTCGATCTCGGCGAGACGCTGCGCGCATTCCCGAACATCCACCAGTTCATGCAGGGTGTCTGGGTCATAACCCTGGATCAGGCTCACGACTGATGGCTCCTCTCTCCGCGACGTCCGTCATCCAGTCTGCCTGCCCATGCGCGGAAGCTCTTGAGGCACGCCCGGCGGGCCCGGCATCCGCTCTTCCGGCGACGGTCAGCGCAGGAAGATCGACGCGTCCGGACGAGGGGAGGCGACCGCGTCAGCATCCGTCACGATCGCGGCGCCCCGCGCGAACGCCGTCACCTCGCCGCCCTGCGCGACCTTCGCCGGGTGCGGCCCTGCCGCCATCAGACGCGGCAGCCAGCGCGTGGGCAGCGGGGTCGCGGATGCCGCGAGCACGAGGTTTCCGAACCGGCGGCCCTTCAGCACCTGGGTGTCGGCCAGCACGGCCACTTCGCCGAACACGCTCGAGACCGTCGCGACCTGACGGCGCGCGAAGGCCAGGCCGGGTCCGTCGGCCACATTGACGAGCAGCACGCCGGCGGGGGCGAGAAGAGCCGACAGCTCGCGGTAGAACTCCACGCTGGTCAGATGCGCCGGCGTCTGCGCTCCCGAGAACACGTCGGAGATGACGAGATCGCAGTGGCCGCTCAGCGCGTCGGGAAGGCGGCGCACGACATCCCGCGCGTCGCCGATGCGGATGCGGATCGCCGCTCCGCGCGGCAGCGGAAGGTGCTCGCGCACCAGCTGCACGAGGGGCTGCTCGAGTTCGATCACCTGCTGGCGCGATCCGGGCCTGGTGGCCTCGATGTAGCGCGGCAGGGTGAGCGCACCCGCACCGAGGTGGACGGCGGTGATCGCCGCACCCTCCTCGCCGAGCTGGTCGATCACCGCGCCCATCCGCACGACGTATTCGAAGTGCAGGTGCGTGGGGTCGTCCAGGTCGACGTGCGACTGCGGGGTGCCGTCGACGACCAGCTCGTGACCGCTGGTGAACTCGGATGCCGCGATCTCGGCGACCTCGCCGTGCGTCAGCCGCGCCCGCGGGTTCTCGGCGTCGCGCCCGCGTGCTCGTCCCATCCTCCGAGGGTACTGGCGTGGGCAGCCGCCCCGAACTAGCGTCTGCTGCCCGAGCAGGTCTGCTGGTTCAGGTCGATGCCGCTGATCTCGGGGGAGAGCGTCTCGCGGTCGGTGGGTGCGGGGGACGGCGGTGCGGACGAGGGCGCCCCGGACGGCTCGGGCGCCGGCTCACCGGAAGGCGAGGGCACGGGCTCCTGCTCGACAACGCCGCCGTGGTTGCTCGCCTCCCCGGTGATCTCGACGGAGCGGCCGGCGGCCAGCGCCGCCCACAGCGGCGCCGCCGCGTCCCGGTTCGGCACGACACGGCTCCGGTCGGCCGGATCGTCCAGGGTGGGGTACTGCAGGAACACGAAGTCGTCGAACGGCACGTCGTTGAGAGCGAGGGCGAGCTGGGCGAGTCGCACCGGGTCGGTCAGGCTGTCGCTGGGAACGATGTTGTCGGCGATCGTGTACGCCAGACGCATCACGGTCGGCACATCGCTGAGCGTCTCACTGCTGAGCACCTTGCGCGCCAGGCGGGCCATGTACTGCTGCTGGTTCGAGATGCGGGCCAGATCGCTGCCGTCGCCGATGCTCTTGCGTGTACGCAGGAACTGCAGCGCCTCGTAACCCTCGACGGTGCGCAGCCCCGCCGGCCAGTCCAGTCCGGTCTCCCTATCGCGCAGCCCGCCCTCGCCGATGCACACCTCCACCCCGCCGACGGCATCGGTGATCTCCATCACCCCGTCGAAGCTCAGCTTGGCCGCGAAGCCGATCTCCACACCGCTCAGCGCTGTCACCGTCTTCGCGACGCACGAGATCCCCGCCTCGCGGAAGACGCTGTTGATCTGCTGCTTGCGAGCGGCTGGGGCGGTCGAGCCGTCCTCGCGCGTGCACGCGGGCACCTCGGTCATCAGGTCGCGGGGAAAGGACACCACGGTCACCTTGCGGGGTGCCGCCGAGACGTTCACCAGCAGGTTGACGTCGTTGCGGATGCCGTCTTCCGTCTCGCATCGTTCGCCAAGCATCTGGGTCGACACCGGTCCGCACTCGTCGGTGCCGACGAGCAGGATCGCGAACGCGTCGGGATACGCGCCGAGGGCGGGCGGGGCGACCGACGGTGCGTCCTCCAACGGCACCGCGTCCTCGCCGACGCGCGCCGCGAGATCGCTGACCAGGAAGGCGCCCACGCCCAGGACGGCGACGGTGAGCACGGCTGCGCCGACCCCCAGCATCCGCAGCACCGACCGCGTGGGGGACCCGGCTCCGTCGGGAGCGTGCCGCGCCACGGGTCGCTTCATAATCACCGACACTACTCATCGCGCACTCAGGTCGATACCCGATCGCAACCCGCGGTCAGTTGGCAGGAGCATGACCGGTCAGTACCGTGAAGACATGCGGATGCGTCGCAGCATCCGAGAGCGCAGAGAAGCGTCCACAGAGAGGCACAAAATGCACAAGACACCCATGCGCCGGCGCGGTCTGCTGACCGCCGCGATCGCCGGCACCGCTGCCACGGCCATGCTGCTTTCCGGCTGCGTCGCCAGCGAGCGTGAAGAGGGCGGCGCCGAGAACGGCGGCGGCGAGGTCGACTCCACGTTCATCTTCGCCGCGTCGGCCGACCCGGCCAGCCTCGACCCGGCCATCGCTCAGGACGGCGAGACGTTCCGCGTCTCGCGTCAGATCTTCGAGGGCCTCGTCGGCACCAAGCCCGGTACCGCCGACCCCGCACCGCTGCTCGCCGAAGAGTGGGTGTCGGCCGAAGACGGCATGAGCCACACCTTCACCCTGAAGGAGGGCGTCACCTTCCACGACGGCACCCCGTTCAACGCCGAGGCGGTCTGCTTCAACTTCGACCGCTGGTACAACTGGACCGGCCTGCTGGCATCCGAGGCGCTCGGCTATTACTACAACAAGCTGTTCAAGGGCTACGCCTCCAACCCCGCCGACGCCGTCTACAAGTCCTGCACCCCGAACGGCGACAACGAGGTGACGATCGAGCTGAACAAGCCGTTCGCCGGCTTCGTGGCATCACTGTCGCTGCCCGCCTTCGGCATGCAGAGCCCGTCGGCCCTGCAGGAGTTCAAGGCCGACGAGGTCGGCGGCACCGCCGAGGCGCCCGCGCTGTCGGAGTACGCCAAGGCGCACCCGGTCGGCACCGGCCCGTTCCAGTTCGAGTCGTGGAAGCCCGGCGAGAACGTCACCCTCACCGCATATGAGGACTACTGGGGCGAGCAGGGGCAGATCGAGGAGATCATCTTCCGGGTGATCGACGATCCGACCGCGCGGCGCCAGGCGCTCGAGGCCGAGACGATCGACGGCTACGACCTGGTCGGCCCCGCCGACACGAAGGCGCTCGAGGACGCCGGCTTCACAATGGTGTCCCGCCCGCCGTTCACGATCCTGTACCTGGCGTTCAACCAGGCCGTGCCCGAGCTGCAGGACATCCGCGTTCGTCAGGCGCTCTCCCACGCCGTCGACAAGGAAGCGCTGATCACTCAGGTGCTGCCGGAAGGCACGGAGCTGGCGACGCAGTTCGTGCCGCCGGTCGTCAACGGCTACAACGAGGACGTCACCACGTACGAATACGACGTCGACAAGGCGAAGTCGCTGCTCGAAGAGGCCGGCTTCACCGCCGACAAGCCGCTCACGCTGACCTTCAACTACCCGGTCAACGTGTCGCGGCCGTACATGCCGGACCCCGAGCAGATCTTCACCGTGCTGTCGAAGCAGCTCGAAGAGGCCGGCGTGATGGTGACGCCGGAGACCGACGCCTGGTCGCCGGACTACCTCGACAAGATCACCGGCACGGCCGATCACGGCATCCACCTGCTCGGGTGGACTGGTGACTACAACGACACCGACAACTTCGTCGGCGTCTTCTTCGGTCAGAAGAGCGCGGAGTGGGGCTTCGACAACCCTGAGCTGTTCCAGATGCTCACCGAGGCCCGCGGCGTGCCCGACCTCGACGAGCAGACCGAGCTGTACGAGGAGATCAACGCAGAGGTCGCGGAGTTCATCCCCGGCGTCCCGCTCGCGCACCCGGCTCCGACCCTGGCGTTCTCGCCGCGGGTAGAGAGCTACCCGGCGAGCCCCGTGAACGACGAGGTCTTCACCGACATCGTCCTCACCGAGTAAGACGCCCGCCTCCGGTTGCCCGCTCACCGGTCGTTGAGCGAGCGAAGCGAGACGA
>JAPSIX010000122.1 GCA_031178475.1 Microbacterium sp.
GGTGTGAACGGCTTGTTGCGATGCGGGTGCTTCCTGGCGTAGTTCTTCACGGCCAGCGGAGCCCGGCGGTCGCTGTTGCCCTCACGCAGCACCGGGTTCACGGCCGACCCCTTGATGCGGTCGTACCGGGCGCGGATGTCCTTCTCCTCGACGGACTGCGGCTCGTCCGGATAGTCAGGAACGTCGAAGCCGTTCTGCTGCAACTCGGCGATGGCCGCCTTCAGCTGAGGGATGGATGCCGAGATGTTGGGCAGCTTGATGATGTTGGCCTGCGGCAGCGTGGCCAGTCCGCCGAGCTCGGCGAGCGCGTCGCCGATCTGCTGCTCGGGGGTGAGCTTCTGCGGGAAGGCGGCGAGGATGCGACCCGCCAGCGAGATGTCCCGCGTCTCGACCTCGATGCCCGCCTGCCCGGTGTAGGCCTTGATGATCGGCAGGAACGAGGCGGTGGCCAGAGCCGGAGCCTCGTCCGTGTAGGTGTAGATGATGGCGTCGTCGGTCACCGGTACTCCGTTCGCGAGGGCTGTTTATCTCGATACCAAGATACCCGGTCGCTCTGTGCGCGCCCGTCCCGGCAGCCTCAGCACGGGAGCGACGAGCACGACGAGCTCGTCGGATCCGTTTCGCCACGCGCGGCCCTCTGAGGGGCTAGCCTGGGTTGCATGTCGGAACTGCGCGTTGTCGAACTGTCCGCCGCGACGATCGTCGCCGTCAACAATCTGTCGCTGAAGCCAGGGCAGGAGCAGTTCCTCGCCCCGGTGTCGTACGGTATCGCGGCCACCGTGATGAACCCGCAGACGTCGTGGCAGCGCGTCGTGCTCGACGGCGACGAGGTGGTGGGCTTCGTCAGCGCCAGTTTCGACCCCGACGCGCCGGATGAGCATTTCCGCAGCGTGCTGTGGCGGATCAACGTCGATGCCGACGACCAGGGCCGCGGCGTCGGCCGCTTCGCGGTCGAGTCGCTCGTCGAAGAGGCGCGCCGACGCGAGGTCGACCATGTCAACGTGATCTACGAAGCCGGCGAAGACGGCCCGGAGGCGTTCTTCCGCCGCGTGGGCTTCGAGCCGGTGGGCGAGACCGAGTACGGCGAGGTCATCGCCCAGATCCGGATCACGGAGTAGACCGGCGGCGGGGTCTCGGATCCCCTCCCCCACCGAGGCCCCGTCGCCGCTGACCTCAGCTGCCGTCCTTGCGCCGCGCGTTCCACGCGCCCAGTGCGTCGGTCGTGCGGCTGACCACCTCTGACGAGCGAACGATGATCGTGCGCGCCGCGTCTCGCAGTGCGAGCGGAACGTCGGGCTGCGGGCCCTCACCGCGGGCGGCGCGCTCTGCCGCGTCGAACGCACGCTCGAGATCCTCCACGGCGTCACGGTAGGCGCTGAACTCTGCCGGAGTGACCCTCCCAGCGCTCGTGCCGGGGCGCAGGTCGCGGGCGCGCTCCATCGCGGAGAAGAAGGATGCCGTCGCGGGGTGGCGACCGTCGCTCATCGCCGGGAACGCGAGCAGCTTCGCCGCGTCGGTCTCGTACTCCATCCATCGTGCGAGCACCGCATCATGTCGCGACCGCACGCGCTGCAGGGGCGTTGCGTCCCGATCCGCCAGTGTGCGACGCTCGGCAGCGACCCGCGCTCGTGCGGCCTTGACCCGCGCGTGCGCCGCCTTCGATGCCAGCTGCGCTTCCCGCAGCGCTCGGCGTGCGGACGTCACGTGCCCGGCATCCGCTCTCGAGGCGGCTCGGTCGGCCACCACTCGCGCCAGCTCGGCGCGCGCGAAGCGGGCCGCGTCGGCCGCCACCCTGGCATCCGCCTGCGCCTGCCGCAGGTCCACCCGTGCAGCGTCGTATCCCAGACGGCGTCCGCTCATCGCATCCCTCCGTCGCCACAGCCCGAACCCGACCGCCCCGGCACCGCCTGCAGCGGGGGCGACCCACCAGAGTTCGGCTGCCAGAGCCAGGAACGGATCCACACCTTCAACCTAATACCGTGCGACCCCGGTCGGAACCGGACAACCTCGTGTTCAGACCAGCGTCTCCTGCCAGGCGGCGTGCAGCTGCGCGAACTTGCCGGTGCCGCCGATCAGTGCGTCGGGGGCGTCGTCCTCGATGATCCGGCCGTGCTCCATCACCAGCACCCGGTCGGCGATCGCCACCGTCGAGAGCCGGTGCGCGATGATGATCGCCGTCCGGTCGGCGAGCAGCGTCTGCAGCGCGTTCTGGATCAGCCGCTCCGACGGGATGTCCAGCGAGGCGGTCGCCTCGTCGAGGATCAGCACCGCCGGGTCGGCCAGGAAGGCGCGAGCGAACGAGATCAGCTGCCGCTGCCCCGCCGAGACCCGGCCGCCGCGCTTGTTCACGTCGGTGTCGTACCCGTCGGGAAGCGCGGAGATGAACTCGTCCGCACCGACCGCACGCGCGGCCGCACGGATCTCGTCGAGCGTGGCCTCCGGCTTGCCCAGCGCGATGTTGTCGGCCACGGTGCCGCTGAACAGGTACGCCTCCTGCGTGACCATGACGATCGCACGACGAAGGTCCTTGGGGTGCAGCATCCGCAGATCGACGCCGTCGAGCGTGACCCGGCCCTTCGTGGGGTCGTAGAAGCGCGAGACGAGCTTCGCCAGCGTCGACTTGCCCGCTCCCGTCGTGCCCACCAGGGCGATCGTCTGGCCGGCGGGGATGTCGAGCGAGAAGTGCGGCAGGATCGTCTTCTCGCCGTTGTAGCCGAAGGTGACGTCTTCGAACCGGATCGCGCCGCGCGCCTCCCACAGATCGACCGGCTTCTCGGGGTCGGGCACCGTGGGCTGCTCGTCGAGCACACCGGACACCTTCTCCAGCGCCGCGGTCGCGGACTGGTAGGAGTTCAGGAACATCGCGATCTCCTGCATGGGAGCGAAGAAGTTGCGCACGTACAGCACGGCCGTCAGCAGCAGGCCAACGCCGAGCGCGCCGGTGGAGACGCGGATGCCGCCCCACAGCACGACCAGCGCGAGGGTCAGCGCGGCGACCCCCATCAGTCCGGGCTCGAACGTGCCGTACAGCACCATTGAGCGGCGGTTCACGTCGCGGTAGTCGCCGGCGACCTTGCGGAACGTCTCGTCGTTGCGCGGCTCCTTGCGGAACGCCTTGACGGCGCGGATGCCGGTCATGGTCTCGACGAACTGCACGATCACCTTCGCGCTGATCACCCGCGACTCGCGATACACAAGCTGCGAGCGGCGGTAGAACCAGCGCATCAGCAGACCAAGCGGGATGCAGGCCAGGGCGAGGATGACACCGGCCTGCCAGTCGGCGATCATCAGTGCGATGAACGTGAACGCGCCGAACAGCACCCCGGAGACGAGGTTGTTCAGGCCGCCGTCGAGCAGCTCGCGGATGGAGTCGAGGTCGCTGGTCTGCCGGGAGATGATGCGCCCCGACGTGTACGACTCGTGGAACTCGAGGCTCAGCCGCTGGGTGTGCCGGAAGATCCGCTTGCGCAGGTCGAGCAGCACCGCCTGGGTGATCCGGGCGGCGAGCACCACGTACAGGCCGATCAGCGCCGACCCGGTGATGCCCGCGAACAGGAAGACCCCGGTGACGACGAAGGCCGGCATCCAGTCCGACTGCTCCAGCAGCACCGGCAGTGCGCGGTCCAGCCCGATGCCGATGAGGATCGGACCCGACACCTGCAGCGCCGTGGACACCACGAGCACGAGTGCGGTCAAGACGATGCGGGCTCGCAGGGGGCGGATCAGCGAGCCGAGCAGGCGCAGCGAGCGCTGCCGGATCGCGCGGCTCTCCTCCTTGGTGTAGTCGGAGCGGTCCTCGCCCTGGGTTCCGGTGACGGTCATGCCTGCACCTCCTCTTCGATGTCGGATTCTTCGCTGTCGGATGCCGCCTCCTGGGCCGCCGCTCCGGCCGAAGCGCCCGGCTCCGCCGCCCAGTCCTCGTCGCGGATCACCGGGATCGAGCCGGTGCGAGCAGCCTCCTCGGCCTCCAGACTGGAGATCACGTGACGGTAGTGGGCGCTGGTGCGCAGCAGTTCGGTGTGGGTACCCACCGCCGTGATGCGGCCGCGCTCGAGCAGCGCGACCCGGTCGGCGAGCGCCACCGTCGAGGGCCGGTGCGCGACGATCAGCGCAGTGGTGTCGGCGAGGACGTGCCGCAGCGCCTCCTCGACCAGTGCCTCGGTGTCGACGTCGAGCGCCGACAGCGGGTCGTCGAGCACGAGCACCTTCGGCTTCGCGGCCACGGCGCGGGCCAGGGCGAGGCGCTGACGCTGCCCACCGGAGAGACTCAGCCCCTCCTCGCCGATGATCGTCTCCACGCCGTCGGGCAGCGCGTGCACGAACGCGGCCTGAGCGACCTCGAGCGCCTCCTCGAGCACACGGTCGGCCTCGGGGCTGTGCAGCTCGAGCTCGGCGCGACCGAGCAGGACGTTCTCTCGGACGGATGCCGAGAAGAGCGTGGCGTCCTCGAACGCCATGGCGATGTGCCGGCGCAGTTCGGAGAGTTCCAGCTCGCGCACGTCCACGCCGTCGAGCGTGACGCGCCCGCCGGTGACGTCGTACAGCCGCGCCGGGAGCGTGGTCAGCGTGGTCTTGCCCGAGCCGGTCAGGCCGACCAGCGCCATCGTCTCACCCGGGCGCAGCACGAGGTCGATGCCGTCGAGCAGGTCCCGCTCCGACGCGCCGGCGTCCTGGAAGCGGAAGTGCGCGTCCTCGAACGCGAGCTCGCCACGGGGTTCGGCGATCCGCACTGGGGTGTCGGGGTCGGTGATCGTGTTGGTGGACTCGAAGATCTCGAATACCCGGTCGGTCGCGGTGCGCGCGTCGAGCATGAACGAGAACAGGAACCCGATCGATTCGATCGGCCAGCGCAGCACGGTGGCCATGGCGAAGAAGGCGAACAGCTGCGGCAGCTCGATCGCGTCCTGCCAGATCAGCCAGATGCCGGTGAGCAGGCTGATTCCGAACGCCACCTGCGGCATCAGGTCGAGCCAGAACCAGATCTCGCCGACCGCCCGCGCCTTGCGCAACTCGGTCTCGCGCAGCGTCTCGGCCTGCCTGCTGAAGCGGCTGAGCGCGTGCTTTCCTCGCCCGAACGCCTTCAGCACGCGGATGCCGTGCACGCTCTCCTCCACGCTGGTGGCGAGGTCGCCTGCCTGGTCCTGGCTGCGCCGGGTCAGCTGCCCGTAACGCTTCTCGAACAGGTAGCCCTGGATCCACATCGGCACACCCGTGACGAGGAAGATGACCCCGAGGAGCCAGTGCCAGCTGAACAGCATGGCGGCGCCGATGATGATGGTCAGCACGTTGACGACGAGCAGGATCAGGCCGAACGCGAGCCAGCGGCGGATGATGTTGATGTCCTGCATCATCCGGCTCAGCAGCTGACCCGACTGCCACCGGTCGTGGAACGAGACGGGCAGGGTCTGCAGCCGCGCGTACAGCTGCGAGCGCATCTGGTACTCGACCTCGGTCGCCGGGGTGAGCACGAACCAGCGCCGCAGCCACACCATGGCCGCCTCACCCAATCCGAGCGCGAACACGCCGAGCGCGCCCGCGGCGATGAGGCCGGTCACTCCGGACTCGATCGGCCCGCGGACGATCTGCTCGAGCACGAT
>JAPSIX010000123.1 GCA_031178475.1 Microbacterium sp.
GTCTGCAGCACCGCATCCTGCAGAGCGTCGACCTCGGTGCGCAAGCCGTCGGACGATGCGACGACGCCGGCTGCGGCGTCGAGCACGATCGGCGTGGTTCCCACGACGGTGATCGAGGGCGCCTCCGCCAGATCGATCTCGCCCACCTCGGACGTCGTCGGATCCAGCGGCTCGCCCTGCGGGTCGGTGGGGATCGTGACGACCTCGCCCCGCTCGCCGGACAGCGCGTACACGGTGCCGTCGCGGCCGACCGTCACATCCGCACCGTCGCCCAGTTCGACGATCGGGTCGTTCTGCTTGATGTCGAAGCCGCTGAGCCCCTTCGCGGAGACCACCCACAGCTCCCCGGACTGACGGTTCAGCACCGCCGTGGTCAATCGGCCCAGCGCCACCTTGGCATCGGCGGGGATGGGGGCGCTGTCGGTCATCGCGACCCGGGCGGGGTCGACGGCCGTGACGGTGTCGCTTCCGTCGTCGACGACGAGAACCGTGCCCTCGTCCTGGCGCACGTCGTAGTCGTCGCTCGCGGTGCGCAGACCGCCGTCGATCACGGTCGACTCGTGGTTGAAGTGCCCGACCAGCAGCGTGGAGGCCTTGGTGAGCCACACACCCGCGTCGTTCAGATCGACCTTCGTGGTCGGGAAGCCGTCATAGGCCACGGCCATGGTCGTGAGCGTGAGAGCGCCGATCGCGACACCGGCGGCGGACGCCAGAGTCTTCGGACGCGAACGCATCCACGACAGCGCTTTCATACCCGACCCCCCTGGGTGTGCTCAGCTCGGAACTGCTTGGGCAGGCCACGACAGGCGACGCGTGACGCTCCATCATAACGACGGGGCCTGAACGGGTCCGAGCCGCCGGGATGGGCAGACCTGCCCATGCGCGGGCACCGTCACACCGGCTCGGCGGCGCGCCAGCATCCGTCCACGTGGTCATCCACCATCCCGGTCGACTGCATCAGCGCGTACATCGTCGTCGGGCCGACGAAGCGGAAACCGCGCCGGCGCAGCGCCTTGCTCAGCGCCGTCGACTCGGGGGTCACCGCAGGCACCTCGGCCAGCGTGCGGGGGCGGGGCCGAGCGTATGCCGGTGGCGCGAACGACCACATCAGCTCGTCCAGCTCCCCGTCGGCCATGTCGCGCACGAGGGCGGCGTTGGAGATCGTCGCCGCGATCTTCGCGCGATTGCGGATGATCCCGGCATCCGCCATCAGGCGTTCGACGTCGTCGGGGCCGTACTCGGCGACGATCTCGGGCTCGAAGCCGGCGAACACCTCGCGGAAGCGCGGCCGCTTGCGCAGAATGGTGATCCAGCTCAGGCCCGCCTGGAATCCCTCGAGCGCCATCTTCTCGAACAGGGCGCGGTCGCCATGCAGTGGTGTGCCCCACTCCTCGTCGTGGTAGCGGCAGTACTCGGCGTCGTCGCCCACCCAGCCGCAACGCGGCAGCCCGTCAGCACTGGTCGCGAGTGAGGTCATCCTCCGACGCTACCCTGCAGCGCCGACGCTCAACGTTCGATCCGGATGTGCTGCTCGGCAGCGCGTTCTGGGAACAGCAGCGCGACGACGGGTCGCGGGCGAAGGCGTCAGTGCCGCTGCGCCTTCTTCATCTCCCGCTCCGAGATGGGAGCCTGACCCGACGCCTTGAGTTCCGCATAGTAGGCGCGGGCTTCGTCTTGCCGCTGCTGCTCGACGCCGCTCGCGATCGGGGCGCGCACGTGCTCGGGCTCGTAGCCGAACGCGTCGACCAGCTCGAGCGCGTACGGGCGAAGCCGCTTGCACAGCCGGTCGATGTAGCGCGAGACGGCGAGCGCGCGCTGCGCGGACAGCCGGCCGTTGATCAGGTGCCAGGCGAGGTGCTTCTCGATGACGTGCAGACCGAAGAGGTCACGCAGCCAGGTGAGGACGGTGCGGGTTCCGGCATCCTCGACCTTGCGGATCGCGTCGGTGAACGCCTCCCACTGCAGCAGCTCTCCATGCGCCCGCGCGGCCTCGATGAGCTCGGCCTGGTTCTCGTTGAAGAGCTTCTCGCGGAGCGCCTTGTCCTTGCCCGCCGCCCGCAGGCGCCCGGCGACGTCGGTGACCATCTGCTGCACCCGGTCGGTCAGCAGCTCGTGCTGCTGCTCCTCGCGCAGCCCGTTCTCGACGGCGCGGGCGGTGGAGCCCAGGTCGAGCACCGCCTGGCCGATCACACGGAGCCCGGCGCCGTGGAACACCTTGCCGGCCGTCTGCCCGACGGCGAACTTGGCGAGCGCTGCGGCATCCTTGCCCTGGAACTGCTTGCCGAAGTCGGTGAGCAGACGCTTGCCGACGAGCTGCAGAAGGACGTTGTTGTCGCCCTCGAAGGTCGTGTAGATGTCGAGGTCGGCTCGCAGCCCGACGAACCGGTTCTCGAACATGAACCCGGCTCCGCCGCACGCCTCACGGCACTCCTGCAGGGTGTCGAGCGCGTGCCAGGTCGACAGCGGCTTGAGCGCCGCCGCCAGTGTCTCGAGGTCCTCGCGGTCGTCGGGGGTGTCGGTGCGACCCGAGAACACCCCATCGAACTTCTGCAGGAACTCGTCGTGCGCGAACAGCTGCGCGTAGGTGGTCGCGAGGCGCGGCAGCAGTCGGCGCTGGTGCTTGCCGTAATCGAGCAGCACGGTCTCCTGCCCGTCGGCGCCGTCGAACTGGCGACGCTGGGTGGCGTACGTGATGGCGATCTTCAGGCCGAGAGCGGTCGCCCATGACGCGGCGCCGTCAAGCGAGACCCGGCCCTGCACCAGCGTGCCCAGCATCGTGAAGAAGCGGCGTCCGGGGCTGTCGATCTTGCTCGAGTAGCTGCCGTCGGCAGCGACGTCGCCGTATCGGTTCAGCAGGTTGGTGCGCGGGACGCGCACCCGGTCGAAGGCGAGGCGGCCGTTGTCGATGCCGTTGAGCCCGCCCTTCAGCCCGTCATCCTCGCGTGTGATGCCGGGCAGGTCGTTGCCGTCCTCGTCGCGCAGCGGCACGTAGAAGCAGTGCACACCGTGGTTCACGCCACCGGTGATGAGCTGTGCGAAGACGGTCGCGGCGATGCCGTGCAGCGCGGCGTTGCCCAGGTACTCCTTCACCGCTCCCCGGAACGGGGTGTGGATGACGAACTCCTCGGTGTCGGGGTCGTACGTCGCCGTGGTGCCGATGGATGCCACATCGGAACCGTGCCCGATCTCGGTCATCGCGAACGCGCCGGGAATCGAGAGGTCCATGATGCCGGGCAGCCACTTGCGATGGTGCTCCTCGGTGCCCAGCTGCAGCACGGCCGAGCCGAACAGGCCCCACTGCACGCCCGACTTGATCTGCAGACTCGGGTCGGCGACGACCAGCTCCTCGAAGCCGGCGATGTTCGCCCCATTGTTGCCCTCGCCGCCGTACTGCTTCGGGAAGGCGCGATGCACCGCCTTGTTCTGCACGAGCAGGTGCAGCTGGCTGAGCACTCGCTCACGGTGCTCGTCCATCGCGAGGCTGTCGTCCCGCCAGAACGCCGGGTCCTTGACCATCTCGCGCGCCTGACGGCGGGTGTCGGCCCACGTGCCCAGCAGCAGGTCGCTCACCTGACCGACGTCGAGACGGTGCTGCTCATGCTCGGGGGCGGATGCGGGGCGGACGGCGGCGTCGACCATGTGCGTTCCTCTCGGAAGATGTCGGGGACAACAACATGGTAGGACTGCCACAATCGTCGAGGAACTCGACTGTGGGAATCTACTAATCAGTCCGGGGATCGACGGCCGCTTCCGTTGTCACGACTCCACAGCCGCCGCGAAGCGGCCGCACTGAGCGGATGCCGTGGGGCTAAGGCGCCAGCGCGCCGGCGATGATCTCGGCGTACGCCTGCTGCCCCGCCGCGTTGGGGTGGAAGCCGCGGTGCATGGTCGCCTTGCCGGAGACCAGGCCGCTGATCCACCGGTCGCCCGTGTCGCACAGCGCGTGGCCGGTGAAGCCGGCGGTGACATCGACATAACGAACGCCGGGGTCGCCGGTCTGCCCGGCGTAGCCGGCCACACCCGCCTGAACTGCCGCGTTGACGCCCGCGAGGCCCGCGTTGATCCCGGCGGCCTGCGCTGCGGTGAACTTCACCGGTTCGCCCTGGAAGGCACCGACGCTGCACGAACCGGTGACCGCCCCGAACGGAAGCGGATAACCAGTGACGACGATCAGCGCGTTCGGCGCCTGGGTGCGCACGGCCGCGAGCACTTGCGCGATGCCGAGCGGTACGCCGGCGATGGCCTCGCCTGCCGATTGCATTGCCACTGCGCACGCCGCGTCACTGCCCGCGCTGCTGCATGCAGTCAGGGCTCCTCGCCAGTCGAAATCGTTGACCCCTGCCGTGAGGGTCACCAGCTGCGTCGCGGGCCCGAGGTCACCGAGCTGCCCGGTGAGCACGTCCTGCGTGGATGCTCCGGCGCACGCGTTCGACGCGACCGGCATTCCGGCCATGGCTGCCAGCAGCATGGGGTAGGACTTCCTCGAGCGCATGCACTCCTGGTCGACGTACGGCAGGTTGCCGGTACCCGCGGCCTGGGAATCACCCAGGGCGACATACGGCGCTCCGAGCGGATCAGCCGCCGTCGCGGGTGCTCCCCCGCCGAGTGCGGCGGCGGCGAGTGCGAGCACGGCGGCGATGGTGACGAGGCGCGTTCTCATGGTGGTCTCCCTTGACCGCCGCCGTCCGGGCGGCACGCGTCGACGGGCCCGTACCCGCCTGCTGCCGCTCACATTAGACCTGTCGAACGGAGCGCACCAGAGGGATCTGCCCCGCCGGTGGAGCGGAGCATTCCGGCATCCTCAGGCTGCCGCGATCACCGCAACAACGGCTTCGCCATACGCTTCTCGCTTCTTCGCGCCGATGCCGGAGATGCCCTCGAGCTCGGCGACCGAGGTCGGCCGATGCTCGGCCAGTGCGCGGAGCGTCGCGTCGCCGAACACGATGTAGGCGGGCACGCCCTGTTCGCGCGCCGTTTCGGCCCGCCAGGATCGGAGCGCCTCGAACAGTCCGCGATCGGCCTCCGCCACCGTCGCGGAGGCCTGCGATTGGCGCGAGGCCCTGCCTCGACCTGCGCTCACCCGGCCGATCGTGTCCCGGCGCAGCGGCACGGCGGTCACCCCGCGCAGCACCCCGGCCGCGCTTTCCCCCGGAGCGAGCGTGCCGTACTCCCCCTGCGCGGCGAGGATGCCGCGTGCGAGGAGCTGACGGATCACGCTGCGCCAGTCCTGCTCGGACAGGTCGGCCCCGATGCCGTAGGTCGCGATCTTCTCGTGGCCCATCTTGCGGATGCGCTCGGTGGACGAGCCGCGCAGGATGTCGATGAGGTGGCCGGCGCCGAACGCCTGATTGCGTTCGCGTTTGAGTCGCACGATCGTCGACAACAGCTTCTGCGCGGGGATGAGACCGTCGAACGTCTCTGGCGCCTCGAGGCACGTGTCGCAGTTTCCGCACCGGCCGGAGCTCTGACCGAAGTAGTTCAGCAGGTTCTGCCGCCGACACTCGACCGTCTCGCACAGGGCGAGCATCGCGTCGAGGTGCTGGCCCATCCGCATCTTGAAGGTGCGATCGCCCGGGCTCTGATCGATGAGCCG
>JAPSIX010000124.1 GCA_031178475.1 Microbacterium sp.
CCTGAACCGCGACGGGGCCTTCCCCACGATTCGTTCAGCCGACGGCGTCCGGCACCTGCCTGGTGAACGGGTTCGGGGCAGCGGTCGCGTTCTCCACCACGAAGGTGGCGCGTTCTGGAAGGTAGCGGTTGTCGGTGATGTCGATGATCCGCCCTCCCTGGTCGTACGTGGTGCGTCGCACGCGCAGCAGCGGTGCGCCGACAGCGACCTCGAGCCAGCGGCCGTCCAATTCGTCTGCGGCAACCGCATCGATCACGTTGCGCGATCGGGTCGGGACCACTCCGTGCTCTCGGAAGATCTGGTAGATGCTGCTGGCCTCCAGGTCGGCAGCGAGCAGATGGTGACCGATCGCCATGATGTAGACGCTGCGCTCCAGCATCACCGGCTCGTCGTCGAGACCGCGCATGCGGACGACGGCGACGACCGGGTCCGCCTCCGCAATGTCGAGTGCGTGCGCGAGCGCGGGGTCGGCGAGCTTTCGGCTCACCTCGATGACCTTGCGGCTGGCCGTCCTCCCCATGGAATCCGCCCACTCCGTGAACGAGATGTAGCTGTCGAAGGGCTGGGAGGGTACGGTCTTGCGCACTCGCGGCGGTGCGCCACGCCCGCCGGTGATGAGGCCTTCCGCACGCAGCAGCGCCAGTGCCTGTCGCACGGGTCCGCGGGAGGTCTCGAACTCGTCTCGCAACCGCTCTTCGCTTGGAAGGCGCATCCCCTCGGCCCACTCCCCCGCGCGGATGCGGTCGGCCATGACCGTGTAGATCCGCGAGTACAGGGGATGCTGCGTCGCCATCCCGTCAGCCTATCGCCTGCATTCCCGCCCCTCCGTGGAGTCGGCTGCCTGGCCCGTTGAGCACATCGAGCGCCTGCGCGTGCAGCTCCGGTGTCGCAGCTGCGACGCAGGCACGCGGATTGCGAGTCGTGAGCGGCGCTCCGTCGCCGTCGGTGATGACGCCGCCCGCACCCTCGATGATCGGCACGAGCGCGCACACGTCGTAGGCTCCGATCCCCCCGCTGTAGGCCGCAATGTCGATGGCGCCGGCCGCGAGACGGCCGAAGCCGTACGAGGCGGCGCCGAAGACACTCCAGGCGGCGCGGGTCATCAGCGTGCGCAGACCTTCGCGGTGCTCTTCGAGCACGTTGTCCGGCTGACTCCAGCTGAGGGTCGCTCCGTCGAGCTCGGTGCGTTCACTGGTGCTGACCTCGCGCCCGTTCAGGGTGGTCGGCCGGCCTTGCACGCCCAGCCAGCGATCTTGCGACACGGAGGCGTCCATCATTCCCAGCACCGGGGCGCCCGACTGGCAGAGCGCCACAAGGGTGGTGAATACCGGAACACCGGCGACGAACGATTTCGTGCCGTCGATCGGGTCCATGATCCAGACGAACTCCGCGTCCGCGCGCTCAGGCGGAAACTCCTCGCCGATGATGCCGTGCGCGGGGAATCGCTCGTGGATCATGGCGCGCAGCGCCGCCTCGACCCCGCGATCGAACTCGGTGACGGGACTCTGGTCCTCCTTCGTCTCGAAGCGGCTGTCGTCGTGCCGCTCCCTGAGGACCCGTCGCGCGGCGTCACCGAGCTCTCCAATGAATTCGACGAACTCGGTGATATGCGGGTGGTCTGCGAATGCCATACCCTGCCTTTCGATCGGGGGCCGCACGGCGACGATGGTGCGCACGGCTGCGAGTCCGCGGCGCACCATCGCCGGGTCCGGTCTACAGCGAGGCCCAGTAGGTGAGGAAGTCCTGCCTGCCCTGCGCGTCCTCCTCGGCATGGATGTCGACGATCTCCAGGTCGTCGAGCGCCTTGAATTCGACGAACTCCGTGACGTCGATGTCGTCCCGGCTGGGACGGCGGAAAGACTGAGCGAGGTTCTGCTCCTGGGTCTCCTTCGCGAGGATGACGTCGACGAGCGCCTTCGCGCCGTCCGGGTTCGGGCCGTCCTTCACGATGAACACCGCGTCGTGCTCGACGAAGGTGCCGTCCTCCGGGTAGACCATCTCGACGCCCGCCTGGCCGCCGGCGATGTACGGGTAGATGTTGGACTCGTAGCCGATCGAGACGGCGTACTCGCCCTGAGCAACGGCCGGGTACACATTGCCTGAGCTCTCGGTGATGTCCAGATTCGCCGCGAGCTTGGCGAACTCCTCCTCGCCGAGCATCTTGTACGCGCCGTACAGCGCCGTGAGCGCGGTCGACGACTGCGCCGGGTCGGCCGAGATGATCTTGCCCTTCCACTCCGGATCGGTCAGCTCCTTCCAGGTGGTGGGGGCCTCGCCGCCGTCGATCTGGTCGGTGTTGACCATCAGCGCGACAACGTGCGTGTTCGTCGCCGTCCAGCGCTCATCCGCATCGATCAGCTCGTCCGGGATGGCGTCGGCCTCCGGCGAACGGTACGGCTCGATGAGCTCGGCGTACGCCTCGAAGGACGAGCCCGGTGCGCTGTAGAACACGTCGGCAGCGGGGGCGGACGCTTCGGACTCGATGCGCTGAAGCAGCGGGCCGGAGCTTCCGGCTACGGCATCGACCTGCAGGGCCGGGTCGTGCTCTGCGGCGGCATCGGTGACCACGCCGATGGTCGTCTCATTGTTCGAGCTGTACATCACCGCGGAGAGCGGGCCGCCGCCCTCTCCCCCCTCTCCGGCTGGGTCGCCGGAGCAACCTGCGAGGATGAGTGCCGCCGCGGACGCGATGGCTCCGATCTTGATGATTCGTCGAGTGGGCATCGTTGCTCCAATGTGTCGTGGTTCGGGTCAGTGCGCAGGCAGAGAGGGTCAGGTGAACAGCCGGATCTTGAAGATCCGGGTAGCGATCGCGATCGGGACGACCGCGAGCAGGATGAGGATCAGGCCGTAGGCTGCGGCCTGTGCGTTGAGGCCGGTGTTCATGAGCTGGAAGACCTTGATCGTGATGGTCTCCTTGCCCGCCGAGTACACGACGAGCGATGCGGAGAGCTCGCCGATGATCGTCACCCAGGTCAGCACGGTCGCCGCCGCGATGCCCGGAACCATCAGCGGCAGAACGACGTTGAGGAACGACCGGAACGGCGGCACACCGAGGCTGATCGATGCATCCTCCAGGGAGTCCGGGATCGCGTGCAGCGTGGCAGAGGAGTTGCGCACACCGTGCACGAGACGACGGATGACGAACACCAGAACGATGATCGCGGTCGTGCCGGACAGATTGAGGACCCCGCCGGGGCCGAAAGTGGTGATCATGCCGATACCGAGGACGGTCCCCGAGAGCGCCATCGGCAGCATGACGAGGTAGTCGAGTGCGGGCGTGAGGAAGGTCTTCTTCTTCACGATCACGACCGACACGATGACGCTGACGAACACGCCGATCACGCAGGCCAGGGCGCCGTACCCGATGGTGTTGAGAATCGGCTGCGGCTGGCGGGTGAGCACCTTGACCACGTTGTCGAGAGAGAATGTGCCCCAGCGCAGCACCGGCCCTGCACTATCCGTGAAGGCCATCACCGCCACCATCGCAAGGGGCAACGTGGACGCCAGCAGGATCAGCGCGGCGATGGCCGCCAGGACGGCGCCCGACCCTCCGCGCAGCCGGATGGGCGCCCAGGCGCGTCCTTGCACCATCTCGTACTTCCGGCCGCCCACGGTCATCCGCTGGACGAAGAGGACGAGTGCCACGATCGCAATGGCCACGGTGGCGAGCGTCGACTGCATCAGGGGGTCGCCGCCTGTCTCGGCGAGGAACGCCCGGTAAGTGAGCGGGGCGAGCAGCTCCACCTTGCCGCCGATGATCGTCGACGTGGCGAAGTTGCCGATGGTGAGGGTGAAGACCACCATCGATGTGCTTGCGACGGCGGGGAAGATGGCCGGGATCATGACGTTGAGCCGTGCCGCGAACGGAGACGATCCGAGACTCATCGCGGCCTCCTCCAGTTGCGAGTCGAAGCTCTTCAGCGCAGCCAGAGTGCCGAGATAGACGTAGGTGTAATACAGCAGCGGCAGGATCAGAATGAGACCGCCCCACCCATACAGCGAGGGCAGCTGAACGCCGAAGGCGTCCCTCAGGAACCGCGTGAGGAAGCCGTTGTTGCCGAGAAACATCAGCCACGCCTGGGTGACGATCACCTCGGGCACGAGAATCGCGGTCACGGGCAGGACTGCGATCGCCGCCTTCCCCCAGAACGAGAAGCGGGCTGTGAAGTAGGCCAGGAAGACGCCGATCACCGTCGCGAGGGTCGTGACGACCACGGCAAGCAGCAGGGTGTTGCCGACGGCCGTCGGGTACGTCGGGTCGGCGAAGAACTCGACCCAGCCGGCGAGGGGGTCACCGCCGGAGCCGGAGAACGACTTCAGCAGCACGTTCAGGATCGGCCACGCGACGAACAGCAGCGCCAGCAGTACCGCGCCGATGGTCAGCGCGAGCCACGGGGAGAAGGAACGCCGACTGGTGTCCCGCGTGATCCGGTACGCCTGTGTCTGGGGTTCCGTGGACGTGCTCATGATGCCATGACCAGCGTCTCGTGCTCAGGGAACAGCACCACGACCCGGTCCCCGGCCGAGAAGCCTCGGGTTGCCGCGGATTCTGACGTCTCGATTTCGGCGCCCGTCGAGAGTCTGACGCGGTGCTGCTGCCGGTGGCCGAGGTACTGCTGCCGCACCACTTCCCCGGGCAATGCCGTCATCCCTTCCCCGGTACGCTCGTCGGCCGCGAGCAGACGGAGGTGCTCAGGCCGCGCGATCGCGAACGCGTCGCCGGGAGTGAGCTGGGTGCGTCGCAGACCCCGCAGCGGCACGTCGCCGAGCGTGACGGTGACCCCGCCGCCCGCTGGCCCCGCCGCCGCCTCAGGCACGGTGACCCGCAACACGTTCGCTGCGCCGATGAAGTCGGCCGCGTAACTGGAGACCGGCACACGGTAGATCTCGGATGGGGTGCCGAGCTGCTCGATGTTCCCGGAGCGGAAAAGGGCAATCCGGTCCGACATTGCGAGCGCCTCCTCCTGGTCGTGCGTCACGAACACCGTGGTGATCCCCACCTCGCGCTGCAGGTCCATGATGGAGTCCCTGATCTGGAGCCGGAGCTTGGTGTCCAGCGCCGACAGCGGCTCGTCCATGAGCAGCACGCTGGGTCGGATGACCAGGGCCCGCGCGAGCGCGACGCGCTGGCGCTGTCCCCCCGAAAGAGCAGCCGGATGCCGGTCAGCGAAGCCCTCCATGCCGACCCGCTCGAGCGCTTCCATCACGCGACGGCCGATCTCTGCCTTCGGAGTGCGCCGCGCCTTCAATCCGTAGGCAACGTTCGCTGCCACCGTCTTGTCGGGGAACAGCGCGTAGTCCTGGAACATCATCCCGATGTTCCGTCGGTGCGTCGGCACGTTGGTGACGTCGCGGTCGCCGAACGCAATCGTGCCCGATGCCGGGCGGATGAAACCCGCGATCGTCCGCAGGAGGGTCGTCTTGCCGCATCCGGACGGTCCCAGCAGTGTGAAGAACTCACCATCCTCGACAGTGAGATCCATGTCGGAGATCACTGTGTTGTCGCCGTACGTGACGGT
>JAPSIX010000125.1 GCA_031178475.1 Microbacterium sp.
GCGACGGTGGTGGCGACCAGGCTCTCCAGGAACACCGAGGCGAACACCCGGCCCGCCGTCGCCCCGAACGCGCGCCGCACACCGATCTCGCGCACCCGCTGACGCATCGCGACGAGCTGGATGTTGATCAGGCTCAGCGCGCCGAGTGCGAGGATCAGCACGGCGATGCCGCCGGTGATCAGCTCGAACATTCGCTGCCCCTCGGCGAAGCCCTGCTGCGCCGCCCAGTCGGTGCGGTTGACCGACACCTGCTCGCCCTGCGGCAACCCTGCGCGCAGGTCCATCGCGAGCGCCGGCCCGATCTCCGAGGCGGCGTCGGCGCCGACCCAGATGTCGTAGCGGAGCATGACCTCATCCGGCATCCGGTCGACGCGCGCAGCGTAGGCGTCGTAGAGCAGGTCGAGCCGCACCTGTTCGTCCCACATCCCGGAGCGCGGCCGCACGCCGATCACCTGGTAGGTTCCGCCGATCTCGCCGGTCAGGGTGAGGGTGGGGTGCTGCGCGATCGGCACCCGGCCGAGGCGCTCCCACAGCGGCTCGGAGATGATCACCGGGGGCGCGAGCGCTTCGGTATCCGATGCGAGGAATTCCCGTCCGGTGAGCAGCCTCTCGCGGTGGATGCCGGCGTAGGCAGGATCCATCAGGCGGGCCTCGGTGGGGCGCACCCCCTCTGCAGAGTCGACGGGCACCTGCAGGCCCTCGGCGTACCGGGCGACGTGACTGAATCCGTACCGTTCGCTTACGCGCTGGAAGTGCGCGTGGAAGGCGGCGTGATCGACCGGCCCGTGCTCGCTCATCGCCGAGACGGCTATCGTCGCCTCACGGCCACCCCAGCGGTCGGACTCCTCCCGCATGCTCTGCGTCTGGTACTCGGAGATGGCGACCACGCCGGTGAGCGCCGCGACCGATACGGCGATGCCGATCAGGCTGAGCAGCACGCGCATGCGGTGCACGCGGATCTCGGCCCACGCGTCCGCGAGCGCGCCCAGCACGCCGCTCACGCGATCACCTGCACGGCCGTGTCGGGCGCGTGGTCTCGCGGATCGAGGGTGGATGCCGCGAACGCCCGCGCCAGGTCGGCGGTGGCCAGCACCCCGGCATCCAGTCGGTAGTGCCGGCGGGCACGGGCGGCGACGTGCAGGTCGTGGGTGATCGTCACCAGTGCGGCATCCGTCTCGGTGGCCACCTCGTCGAGCAGCGCCATGACGCGCGCACCGGTCTCGATGTCGAGCGCTCCGGTGGGTTCGTCGGCGAGGATCAGCACCGGCCGGCGAACGAGCGCGCGGGCGATGGCGACGCGCTGCTGTTCCCCTCCGGAGAGGCGATCGGCGATCTGCTCGAGCCGGTGGCCGAGCCCGACGCGATCGAGCATGTCGGATGCGATCCGCCGGCGCCTCCAGAACATCGCGCCCTTCGCGTGGCCGAGCGGCATCATCACGTTCTCGAGCGCGGTCCGGCCCGGCAGCAGGTTGAACTGCTGAAAGACGAACCCGACGTTGTCGCCGCGCAGCCGGTCGAGCCTGCCCTGGCGCATCCGCCGCACCTCGCGCCCCTCGAACGCCACGCTGCCGCTGGTGGGTGCATCAAGCATGCCGAGGATGTTCAGCAGGGTCGACTTGCCCGACCCCGAGCGTCCCACGATCGAGACATGATCGCCCGCGCCGACCTCCAGCGAGATGCCGCGCAGGATCTCGAGCGTGCTGTCGTCGGGAAGCACGACGCTCTTGGTGACGTCGCGCAGCTCGACGAGGGTCACCAGCTCGTCCCCGACTCGCAGTACTCCTCACCCGGGGCCACCTCGTAGCAGAATTCCTCTACGGGAGCGGCGAATCCCGGCACGTACTGACGGATCGTGTCGCCCTCCTCGAGCCCTTCGAGGACCTCGACGATCGCGCCGTCGTTGACTCCCAGCCGCACCGTACGCTCCTCGGGCTGCGCACCGTCTCCGCCGTCCACCCAGACGACGCCCGACCCTGCACCGCCCTTGACGGCTGTCACGGGGATGACCAGCGCACCGTCGACCTTGCCGAGCGCGAGGTCGAGCTGGGCGGGGAGCCCGGCGAAGACGGTCTGGTCGACGGGGATCGCACAGCGCGCGCTGGCCGTGCCGTCCTCGGAGACGTGCACGCCCACACCGGTGCAGGTGAAGGGTGCCGGACCACCCGTGATCGTGACGGTCGCCTCGGAGGGGGCGTTCACCAGCCGGTACAGCTGCGCCGGCTGCACGGTGGCGAGCACGTGGTAGCGCGCAGGCACCAGGGTGTACGCCTCGCCGCCCACGCTGGTCGTCTGCCCCTTGACGAGTGCGAGCTGGGTCACCTGTCCAGCCTCGGGCGCGCGCACGACGATCCGCTTGACGGGCTGATCCTGCTTGATCGTGAACAGCTCCTGATCCTTGGCGACCGTCGCTCCGTCCGCGACGTGCACCTCGGTGACCGTGCCGTTGATCTCCGTCCGCACCGGGTAACCCGCGTCGCGCGCGATGTTTCCGCTGAGGCTGAGCGCGTTGACCACCGAACCGCGCTCGACGGGCACGACCGGATCCGAGACGGCGGCCTCGGGTGCGATCGGCGCGGCCTCGACCGAGTCGGGGAAGAACGCCAGCTTCACCAGTGCTGCGGCGCCTGCGCCGAGGATCAGCACGAACACGACAGGGAGGACGATGCGTCGCCAGACCACCATGGCTGCCTTTCCGGAGGGCCCACCCGGGCGCATCCGGCATCAGCGTATCGGCAGAATGCCCGGTGGCGGTTACCCGCGTAGCGTGTCAGATGCGCAGCGCCTCGTGCCGCACGACGAGCCAGCCCGCGGGGACGGACAATCGGTCGGCGTGCTGCACGCACAGATCGTGCGCGTGCGGGTGCGCCGCAGGACCGAGGGGGCCGAGGGCCGCCATCTGGTCGCCGTAGTCGTAGGTGAGGGTGGCGACCGCCTCGCGGGCGCACGCGACCTTGGAGCACAGTCGTTCATCCATCAGTTCCAGCGTAGGACTGCCGGGGTCACTCGCCCGGTCGCCGCGCGGGGCAGCATAGACTTTCGGCATGCCCCGTCGCAGTTCCTCCCGACCCGCGGCACCGCGCCCCGCCCGGCACGGGCGCCACGGCCGCCTGGGCCGCAGTGAGGTGGTGCGGCCGCCGCTGCCGCCCCTGGACGGCAGGCTGGATCGTTTCGAGATCACCGTCGGCAGCGCCGTGGAGTATCTGCGCAGCTCCTGGGAGGAGCTGCGCGACGTGCGATTCGAGATCGCTGCGATGCCGCTGCACGACCGCGGAGACCGCATCCCGCGCTGGCGTGTCGATCATGCCGAGCGTCGGGTGTCGCTGTACCGGGTGCCCATCGAACGGCTTCTGCCCAAGGGGCACGACGACGCCGCTCATCGACGTGTCGCCATCGAGAGCGCCGTGTTCCACGCTGCCGCGGAGTACGTCGGCCGCGAGCCGTGGGAGCTCGGTCCCGAGGGTCCCGACTACTGAGCCGCCGCCCGCGGACTCAGCGCCGCACCACGATCGGCTGCTGCGTCGCCGCGGTCGCCCACAGCGGCCAGCCAGCGACGGCGGCCTCGTCCTCTCCGCCTCGCATGCCGACCGCGGCATGGACCGGGCCGGAGGGCTCGAGAGTGTAACCGCCCTCGGGCAGCGGCACCGACGCCGATCCCCCTGGCGCCAGCTCGATGCTCTGCGTGCGGGCACCGCCCAGTTCGACAGTCACCGCCTCCTCTGCAGCGCTTCGCAGGTACAGGGTGGCGGGCTGGCCGGCAGGGACGGAGAACATCGACTCGGCGGCATTCTGCGGCGCGGGGAGCATCCAAGCGAAGTCGGCTCGCGCTCCAGCGTGTACCCGCTGCCGAGCAGCGGCCACCACAGGACCGCCTGCCTCGACCTCCACGTCGTAGGCGCCGGCCGGGATGCCGGTGAGTGCCATCTCGACCGGGGTGCCGCCGACCAGTGAAACCGGGTATTCGTCGATGACCGCGGTCGACCCTGACGGTCGGACGCGCACCGTCGCCTCGGTGTCCTCCCCCGGTGCCAGGAGACGGACCACGGCGCCGTTGGCGTCGTCGCCCTCGGCAGGCGGCGCCACCTGCACCCCGACAAGCATCAGGTGGTTCTGGGCACCGCTCGCGCCGTCCTGGATGTCGATGCCGACCGGCTCGAGCGTGCGCACGAGTCCCGACTGCAGACTTGCGCGCACCGGGGCCCCATCGGCCGTCACCTGGACGACCGGGTACTGCTGTCCCGAGGCGACGGATGCCAGCGGCAGACCGACCTGCGTGCGTGCCGGGACGACGACGGTGGAGACGGCGCGAGCACCGCCGTAGACGTCGAGTTGCACGGTCGCCGGGACGCTGCCCGGGTTGGAGAGCAGGATCACGTCTGATGCGCCGGTGGAGACGTCGCCCCCGAGCAGCCAGGAACTCATCGACGGTTCGCGGCACGGAGCGGCGGCGAAGCCTCGCAGGTCCTCCTCGTCGAGACTGATCGATTCGGATGCCGCGAGAAGGGGCGCCGTCCTTCCCTCGACCGCGCCGGTGAGTACGCGGGCACCGGATCCGCCCTCAAGCTCCGGCATCGCGAGGTCGTCGGTCTTCGGCTCGGCAGCACCGGCATCCACCCGCACGCGCGGAGCCGCGGCGGCAAGCATGAGGTCGGCGCGGCTGGCGTCTCGCCCGAGCGCCCGGAACGAGCCGTTGCACACGAGCACCGTGTCGCCGGGCACCGGTGCGACGGTGGTGGATGCCGGTCGGTGTTCGATGTCCGGCCATGGAGCGGCGACGGCGCCGGCGACGCCGGCCGCGCAGGCCACGGCCACGATCGCACCCATGGCGATGCGGGAGCCCGTCGCGGCGAGCCGGATCGTTCGCTCTTTCATGACTGCCCCTCCCGCTGCTGTCCGGGGCGGCCCGTGCCCGCCGATGCGTGGGCTGTCTCGTGTTCAGCCTGATCGGATTCGTGCGGGCCGTCGGCGTCGTCGTCCACGACCTCGCTGCTGTCGTCGGCCTCGCCGGCTGCCTCGGTCTCCTCGGCGGGCAGAGGGTCACCCTCCTCCCCGGGCAGCGCGTCGCCGCCGTCCGGGCCCGGATCGCCCGTCGGCTCGTCATACGCCGGGCGGCCGCCGTCGAGCGGATCGCCCTCGTGCGGATCGGCCTTCGGCTGCGCGTCGGCTTCGTGCTCGTCGTGCTCCTCCCTCAGCGCTGAGCGGTCGCCGCGCCGGCGCGGCAGCACGAGGGGTTCGTCCGGCGCGCGGCCGACGATGCGGGAGCGGGCGCGCGCCGCTCGACGCGAAGCCCTCGTGGGAATGGAGAGCAGCAGTGCGGCGAGGAAGACGATCAGCTGCACGGTGCTGATCAGACGACTGACGGCCTGCTGAGCGGTGCCGGGTTCGCCGCGCGGAGCGACGTCGACGCCGTCCAGGCGCCACAGCATCCCGCGCGCGGTCTCGCCCGCCTTCACGAAGCCGGTGCGCTGGTCGACCGCGGTGATCGCCGCGTTCCGCGTGGCGCG
>JAPSIX010000126.1 GCA_031178475.1 Microbacterium sp.
TCCGCTCCAGCAGGCCGAAGCTCTCTATCGTGCGATCGTTGAGCGCGTCGGCGTTCTCCCACAGGAAGCCACCGCCGCGCGGCTTCTCGTTCGGATAGAAGCGGTCCCACAGCCAGTCCCCGCCGGGTGCCTTGTCCTCGGTGAGAATGCTGGTGTCGTTGATGTACAGCCACGGCACCACGCCGCCCCAGAGGCGGTTGTTCCAGAAGTAGGGCAGGAAGTTGCCGGGGGCGCTGTCCCTCATCGCGCCGGCGACGCGGAAGAAGTCGTCGGTCGTCCAGTTGTCGCGCGGCCGTTCCAGGCCCGCGCGCTCGAAGGCGGTGGCGTTGTAGTAGATGTTGGCGGCGTTCCATCCGATCGGCAGCTGGAACAGGCTCCCCTTGTACATCATCGCCTCGACCAGGGAGGGGTGGACATCCTCGAAGAAGTCCTGCACCTCGTCGGCGTCGCGACGCACGTAGTCGTCGAGCGGGTGCGCCATGCGCGACGCGAACAGCTGCGTTCCCTCGGTCGCGACGGTGACCACGTCGGGGGCCGTGCCGGCGGCCACCATCGTCAGGATCTTCGCGAAGTAGTTGCTCCAGTCCTGGCCCTGGATGGCCACGATCCGAACCGGGATGTCAGGGTGCTTGCGTTGGAACCCCTCGACGAGGGATTGCCGTGCTGCGGCGTCCTGCGCGGTGCCGAGGAGCGCCACAGTCAGGGCGTCGTCGCCTCGGCCGGGTATGTCGCCGCCGGTGAGCCGGGGCCAGGAGAGGGCGGTGCCGGCGACACCGAGCCCGATGAGCCCGAGCATCGCCCTCCGCGAGATTTCAACCACGCTGTTGCTCCTTCTGTCTGGAGGTTCGAACCTCGATTGCTGAATGCATTCAGCAGATCGAGACTCAGGTGCTGAACTGATTCAGCAAATGGATGCTAGCATCGCCTTCGACAGGTCGGCAAGACCTGTTGCGAAGATTTCCTTGACGTCGGACCACGACGCAGAGACGGCAGAAGGGATCGGGTATGTCCGCTGATGCACGACGCCGTCCCACGCTGGCAGATGTGGCGGAGCGCTCCGGGATGTCCCGCGCGGCCGTGAGCATGATCCTCAACGAGCGCCCGGGGTCACGGTTGTCGGCCGAGGCCGTCCAGCGCGTGCGCGCCGCTGCCGCCGAACTCGGCTATCGACCGAATCCGGCTGCACAGAGCCTGCGGCTGGGCACCACCAGGACGATCGGCTTCATCTCCGACCAGGTCACGATCACCCGCTACGCATCGGGAATGATCCGCGGCGTGCTGGATTCGGCGAAGACTCACGACCACACGGTGCTGATGGCGGAGACCGGCGGCGACCCCGTCGCGCTGAACGATGCGATCGAGAGCATGGTCGACCGCCGGGTCGACGGGATCATCGTGGGGCTGATGGCGGCCCGCATGGTCGAACTGCCCAAGGTGCGCCATCGCGTGCCGCTGGTGATGGTGAACGGCACGTCCTCGCGGGAGCACCCCAGCGTGCTGCCATCGGAGCGCGAGGCGGGAGCGGCGGTCGCGCGCCATCTCGTCGAGCAGGGCCACCGCAGGATCGGGATCGTGGGAGAGCTGCCCGACGTCATCGCGGATCCGTACCGCTCCGTCACGATCGGAGAGCGCTTCGAGGGCATCGACCGAGTTCTGGACGATGCCGGGATCACGGCGCCGCGCACGTCGATGGCGGAGTGGGACCCGACCGACGCGTTCGAGCAGACCCACGACATCCTCGACGCCGACCCCGAGCTCACCGCCCTCATCGCCGGCAATGACCGGGTCGCCTTCGGCATCTATCAGGCGCTGGCCCAGCGCGGGCTTCGCGTCGCCGAGGATGTCTCGGTGATCTCGTTCGACGACGAAGAGCTCGCCGCCTACCAACGGCCCGGCCTCACCACCGCGCGGCTCCCCTATGAGGAGATGGCACACCGCGGAGTGGAGATGCTCATCGGCGACCGCGAGCTGTCGCACGATCGGGTGCCCATGCCGCTCATCGTCCGACAGTCCGTCCGCGACCTGCGCTGACGACGCCGCTTCTCAGCTGGGCAGGTCCAGAAGCTCGCGGGCGTGCGTGATCGCGGCGTCGGAGTCGGTGAGGCCTGACAGCAGCCGCGCCATCTCCGCTTCGCGCTCCGGGCCGTCCAGACGTCGCACGCTCGACGCGGTCACGCTACCGTCGTTCGACTTCACCACCGAGAGGTGGTTCGTGGCGAACGCCGCGACCTGAGCGAGGTGCGTGACCGCGATCACCTGGGATGTCTCGGCGAGGCGCGCCAGGCGTCGCCCGACCTCGATGGCCGCGGCACCGCCGATCCCGGCATCCACCTCGTCGAACACGAAGGTGGGAACAGGGTCGGTTCCGGCGATCACCACCTCGATGGCGAGCATCACGCGGGACAGTTCTCCCCCCGACGCGCTGCGCGCGACCGGCCGCGGCTCGGCGCCGGGATGCGGAGCCAGCAGGATCGCCACGTCGTCGCGACCGTGCGCGCTCTCCGCTCCCGGTGCGACGCTCACCTCGAGTCGGGCGTCCGGCATGGCCAGCGCGTGCAGCTCTTCGGTGACGGCGGCAGCAAGGCTCTCCGCGGCGGCGGAGCGCGCTGCGGTGAGCGCGGCAGCTGCCGCGTCCAGTTCGGCGCGGACGGCGTCGCATTCCTCCTGCAGCCGCTCGATGCGATCACCGTCGTCGTCGAGTTCGGCGAGTCGCGCGGAGCCGGACTGCCAGACCTGCAGCGCCTCCTCAAGCGTTCCGTGCTGACGGACCAGCGTGCCGAGTGCGGCCCGTCGTTCCTCGACAGCTGCCAGCTCGTGCGGGCCCGACTCGTCGAGATCGGCCAGATACGCCGACAGCTGCCCGGCGAGATCCGCCGCCCGGTAGCCGAGTTCGGCGATCTCGTCGGCGACGGTCGTGAGTTGCGCGTCAGATGAGCGCTCCAGCGCGCGGCGCGCCTCGGCAAGCAGCCCCTGCACGTCGGGAAGGTCGTTCTCGCTGGAGAGGGTCTCGTGCGCGAGGGATGCCGCCACGCGCAGCTCCTCGGCGTTGCTGAGCCGTTCTGCGCGTTCGGCGAGGGCGGCGTCCTCCCCCGGCTGCGGGTCGATCGCCTCGATCTGCGCGAGCGCCTCGCGGAGTCGCGCGGCCTCCTCCGCGCGGCGGTCGCGGTTCTCGGTGAGGTCGGCCAGTGCGGCGTCGAGTTCGCGCCAGCGTGCGTACGCGTCGCCGTACGCGCGATGCGCCTGGGCCACATCCGCGCCGCCGAAGCGGTCCAGCGCCTCACGCTGCGCTGCGGCGGAGCGCAGGCGCAGCTGCTCCGACTGGCCGTGCACCACCACGAGCTCCTCGGCGAGTGCGGCGAGGACCCCGGCGGGAGCGGCACGCCCGCCCACGCTCGCCCGGCTGCGCCCTTCTGCGCTCAGCGTGCGGGAGAGGTACAGCTCGGCGGCATCGCCTGCCGGCTCCAGCTCGCCACCGGCATCCGAGACGATCTGCGCCACCCGGCCCTCCTGCGACACGAGCCAGATGCCGTCGACGGATGCCTGGGTCGCTCCGGCGCGCACGGCGCCGGAGTCGGCGCGGGCGCCGAGCAGCAGCCCCAGACCCGTGACCACCATCGTCTTGCCGGCGCCGGTCTCGCCGGTGACGGCGGTGAACCCCGGTCCGAGCGGCAGCACGGCGTCGTCGATGACGCCGAGCCCGCGGATGCGCATCTCTTCGATCATGAGGCTCCCCGCCATCCCTCGACCGGCAGCTGGAACTTGCGCACCAGCCGGTTCGTGAAGGCGGTGGGATGAAGCCTGGCCAGGCGCACGGGGCGGGACGAGCGCCGGACGACCACACGGGCGCCCGGTGGCAGATCGTGGGAGCGTCGTCCGTCGCACCACAGGATGCCGGTGCCGGCCGTGCGCTCGAGCATCTCGATGGCGACGGCGGCCTCCGGCCCGACGACGAGGGGCTTCGCGAACAGCGCGTGCGCCGAGAGCGGCACGACCGCGATGGCCTCGACGGACGGCCAGATCACCGGCCCACCCGCCGAGAAGTTGTAGGCCGTGGAGCCGGTGGGCGTGGAGACGACCATGCCGTCGCAGCCGAAGCTCGAAAGCGGACGGCCGTCGATCTCGATGACCACCTCGATCATCCGCTCCCGGCTCGCCTTCTCGACGGTCGCCTCGTTCAGCGCCCATGTCTCGTACACGACGTGACCGTCGACATCCTTCACGCGGACGGAGAGGGCGAGCCGCTCCTCCACGTCGTAGTCGCGGGCGATGACGCGGCGCACGGCGTCGTCCATGTCGTCCCGCTCGATCTCGGCGAGGAAGCCGACATGGCCCATGTTGATGCCGAGCACGGGGGCGTCAGAGCCGCGGACGAGTTCCGCGGCGCGCAGGATCGTGCCGTCGCCGCCGAGCACGATCGCGAGCTCGAGCTGATCGAGTGCGACGTCATCGCCGAGCACGCCGACCTCGGCGAAGCGCTGGTCGACGGCGACGAGTTCGTCGTGGTCAGATGCCGCCAGCACCGGTCGGGCGCCGGCGTCGCGCAATGCGTCCACGACGCGCAGTGCTGCGCTGACGGTGTCGGAACGCCGGGCGTGGGCGACGACCAGGATGCTTCGCTCGTTCATCGTCCTCCTGCTGCGCGTGCGATCTGCTCCGTCCATTCTGTCGGATCGCCGCCTCGGCCGGGCGTGAGGTGCACGAGGTACTCGGCGTTGCCGTGAGTGCCGAGGATCGGAGAGGGCAGGATGCCGGCGGTGCCGAAGCCCGAGTCATGGGCGTCCCAGAGCACCCGCTCCACGGCATCCACCCGCGTGTTCGGATCGGTGACCAGCCCCCCGCGGACGGCGGTGCGGCCGACCTCGAACTGCGGTTTGATCAGCAGCACGATGTCGGCGTCGGATGCTGCGACCTTCGCAACTGCCGGAAGCACGAGCGACAGCGAGATGAACGACAGGTCGCCGACGATGAGGTCCGCCCGGCGGGATTCGCCAGTCGCTTCGGCGAGAGTGGCGGAATCCATGAAGCGGACGTTGAAGCCCTCGACGGCGACCACACCGGGGTCGGCCGCGATGCGGGCGTCGAGCTGTCCGTGGCCGACGTCGACGGCGAGCACCTTCTCGGCGCCGCGCTCGCGCAGCACCTGTGTGAAGCCGCCGGTGGAGGCTCCCATGTCGAGGGCGAGACGGCCTTCGACGTGGATCCCGAACGCGTCGAGAGCGGCGATGAGCTTGTGCGCGCCGCGGCTGACGTAGTGGTCGCTGCCGTCGACGGTGATCGTCGTGTCGGCCGTGACCGGGGTGGACGGCTTGACGACCGGGTTGCCGTCCACGCGCACCACGCCCTGTGCGACCAGGGCCGCGGCGTGGGTGCGCGAGCGAGCCACTCCGCGCGCCGCGAGCTCGGCATCCAGCCTTGTCATCGGGTTCCCGGGGCGGCGTCGCGCGGCTCGGCGCGGGGTGTGCTCTCGAGCCGCTTCATCAGCTCGTCGTGCA
>JAPSIX010000127.1 GCA_031178475.1 Microbacterium sp.
CTGAGCAGCTCGGGCAGCTGCGGCTCGAAGAACGGCGCCTCACCGCGAGCCAGCGCGGTGATCTTGCGTTCGTCGAGATCGATGCCGATCACGTCGTGGCCGATGGATGCCATCGCCGCCGCGTGCACGGCCCCCAGATACCCGCACCCGATCACAGAAAGTCGCATGTCGGCCCCTTCCCCCAGTCCCGACACCCTCATCATCCACCATCCAGCACGTTCGTTGGGTGGCGATTTTCGTCCTGTGCAGCGAGCCGGCCCGGTGACATACTGAACTCACGCTTGAGGGGGCGACATGGGGCTGGGGCTGGGCACTCGCACGTCCCTCTCGTCGCGCCTCGCCGACGCCTGGGCGCACACCTGGCGGTGGACGCTGTTCGCTGCCGGAGTCGTCATCGGCGCATATCTGCTGCTCGACCGCGGCATCGCCAACGGCGCCGTCACGGCGGCCGCGCTCGGAGTGCTCACGATCGGATGCGTGCTCTCTGGAGCCAAGCCGATGGCCATCCCTCTGCTGGCGACGCCCGCTCTGTTCGTCGTCGAGCGGATCGGCCTCGGCGGCGGCGACCTCACCGTGTCTGACGCGGCGCTGGCGGCAGCCTTCGCGTCGGCCGTCTTTCTCGGCGATCGTGACCTCAGCCCGCCGCTCAAGGCGCTGTTGCGGTTCAACCTGGTGTATCAGTTCGCCACGCTGTTCACCGTGATCGTCAACCCGTACATCCAGAACACGGTCGAGTGGTTCCACGCCTGGCTGCTGATCTCGGGTGCGCTGATCGCCGGGTGGGCGATCGGCCGGGCGGGGAAGGCACGAACAGCGTTCGTGCTCGTCCACCTCGTGGTCACGGCGATAGCGCTCGGCACGATGGCCACGGCCGTCTTCGCGTTCGCGGGCGGCGAGTTCGCGGCCATCTACCCGCAATGGCCCTGGCCGATGCACAAGAACTTCGCCGGCGGCGCACTCGCCTTCGCCGCGTTCCTCGCCTACGTCAATCCCGACTGGGCGCAGATCCCGAAGCGCTGGGCGCGCTCGGCGATGGTGCTGTTCCTGCTCGCCCTGGTGCTCACCCAGTCGCGCCAGGCCGTCATCGGCTTTCTCGTCGCGCTTCTCGTGCACGTCGTGCGGCAGGGAGCGGCGCGCCACTGGCTGCTGATCTCGGTCACCGCCATCCCCGGTGTCATCCTCATCGTGCAGAGCGTGATCGAGCAGATCGAGTCGCAGAACCGGTTCAACTCGGTGTACCAGCGGCTCGAGTGGATGGGCGAGGTGTACGCACTGTGGAAGCATTCGCCGATCTTCGGTCACGGGCTGCGCTACTGGTACGTGCATCCCACCGCGAACTTCCAGCCGCCGCAAGCCGAGATCGAGGTGGTCGTGTCGGCCGGGCTCGTCGGGCTCGCCGGCTTCCTGATCATGTGGCTCGGCATCGTCGTGGTGCTCTGGCGCCTCGACATCCGCTTCGGGATGCTCGCGCTCGGGTCGGTGCTGGCGCGCATCGTGCAGGCACAGTTCGACCTCTTCTGGGTGTCGGCCCAGGTGTCGATTCCGTTCTTCATCGCCGGCATCTGCCTGGGGGCGCAAGCGCTCGCCGTGGCGAACGGCGAATCGACCGGCTACTGGAACGTGCGCGGGCGTAGGATCGTGCGCAACACACACGGGGGTGGGGATGGAGATCCGCGACTACTTCCTGGCGCTGCGGCGCCACGGGATCGCGATCGTGCTGCTGGTGCTGGTCGGTCTGGGAGCCGGATACGGATGGACCGAGCTCCAGACGCCGATCTATCAGGCATCGGCAAGCGGCTTCGCGAAGGCCCGTGACCTCGTCACCGAGAACGGTGTCCAGATCGCGCCGGCGACGAACGACAGCCTCGCCAAATCGAAGGTGCCGGCGTTCGTCGAGATGGCGACCTGGCGGACCGTCGCCGAGCACGCCGCCGAAGAGCTCAACATCGATGCCAGGCCCGAGGATCTGGTTCGCCGCATCTGGGTGGACAACCCGCAGGGCACGCCGATCCTGAAGATCACCGCACAGGGTCCGACCCCGGAATCCGCGCGGAGTCTGGCCGAAGCATGGGTCAAAGGCCTCATCACCACCATCGACGAGAGCGACGGCGACGGCACCGAGGGCTCGGCCCCGGTCACGATCCTTCTGGGCGAGTCGGCATCGCTGCCGATGGAACCGTCCTTTCCCGACATGAAGACCGCGCTCATCGTCGGAGGTGTGCTCGGCCTCGGTGCCGGCGTCGCGTTCGCCGTTCTCCGCGCGATCTCCGACCGGCGCATCCGCCCTGGCGACGATGTCGAGCAGCGCATCGGCACACCGGTGCTCGGATCGATCCCCCAGGTGAGCGGCATGGATCCGGTCAAGCGGCTGATCGACATCAAAGCCACGCACTCCAAGGCCGGCTTCGCGATCACCGAGGCACTCCGCACACTGCGCACCAACCTGCAGTTCATGGATGTCGACAACCCGCCACGGCGGATCGTCGTGACCAGCGCGCTGCCCGGCGACGGTAAATCCACCGTCGCCGCAAACCTCGCCGCGATGCTCGCCGCCAACGGCGAACATGTCGCCCTGGTGGACGGCGACCTTCGACGGCCCACGGTGGCGACCACGATGGGACTCGTACCCGGCGCTGGACTCACCGACGTGCTGGCCGGTCGCGCGGAGCTGATCGAGGTGCTCCAGCGCGCTCCGCAGACACCAGGTCTCGTTGTGCTCGGAGCGGGAACCATCCCGCCGAACCCCAGCGAACTGCTCGGCTCCGCGCGCATGCGCGCCGTGCTTGACGAACTCGCACATCACGCCATCGTCATCATCGACGCCCCGCCTCTGCTGCCCGTCACCGACGGTGCGGTCCTCACGCACCAAGCCGACGGCGCGATCATCGTGGTCACCGTGGGCAAGACCACGTACGACCTGGTCGACAAGGCCGCTGCGGCACTGGACAAGGTGAACGGCAGAGTGCTCGGCCTGGTGCTCAACCGTGCGCCGCTCACCGGCGGGGCCGCCAAGAACTACGCGTACGAGTACCGCTCGCATCACGAGGAGAAGCCCGAGCCCTCAGCGGCCCCCGCGCTCGCCGGCCAGGCAAAGGCGAAGACGAAACCGAAAGCGAAGACGGCGGGCGGCAGGCGTGGGCCGCGACGCACTGGGGCGACCGGACAGCAGCTGCCGGTCATCGAGCCGGTGGACATAGAGGTCACGCTCGAAGAGCTGTTCGGAGACGAACCGGTCGCGGCTTCGGAGCGTCCGGCTGGCGGTCGACCCGATGTCCAGAACTGAGCCGATCGGAGGCATGCGGCCGACCGACGATGCCCGGCCCCCGCTGCGCGTCGCCCTGATCGCCTCGTCGTTCCTCCCGCACATCGGCGGGGTCGAGACGCACGTCGCCCAAGTCGCACGACGGCTGCATGAGCGAGGCCACGCCGTGGAGGTGTGGACGGTCGATCGCGGCATGCGCTCGTCGCGTACGTTCCCCGTCCCGGTGCACTACCTGCCCGCTGCGCTGCCGGCGCGCAGCCTCGACGGGTTGTTCCACACCGTCTGGTCGATGCCCCGTGCCTGGCGCGAATGGCGGCGGCTTCACGAGACGTTCGCTCCCGACGTGCTGGCGGTGCAGTGCTTCGGCCCGAACGGCGTGTACGCGTCGGCGCTGCACCGCACATTCGGCACCCCGCTCGCCGTCACCTCGCACGGCGAGACTCTGGGAGACGACAACAACGCGTATCGCTCCGCGCTGCTGCGGCGCAGCCTGCGAGTCGCGCTCGAGCAGGCGGCGGTCGTGACAGCGCCCAGCGAGTATGTGCTCGACGACCTACGCAGGCGGTTCGAGCTGGCAGCGGAACGCGGCGAGATCATCGCGAACGGAGTCGATCTGGCAAGTGGAGCGCACAGCCCGGATGCTGCTCGCGAGCCGCTCGTCCTGGCCGTCGGCCGGCTGGGACGGATGAAAGGTTTCGACCTGCTGATCGACGCCTTCGCCCGGGCGGATCTCGGGTCGGCACGCCTGGAGATCATCGGCGGCGGCCCCGAGCGCGACGCGTTGCAGCAGCAGGTCGATGACCACGGGCTCGGATCGCGCGTCGCTTTGGTCGGCGAGAAGGATGCCGCCGCCGTGGCGCGCCGCATCGGCCAAGCTGCAGCGGTGGTCGTGCCCAGCCGATCGGAGGCGTTCGGCATCGTGGCGCTCGAGGCCTGGCGCGGCGGGGCCGCCCTCGTGATGACCTCACGAGGAGGCGGCGGCGAGATCGTGCACGACAGAGCGGATGCCGTGCTCGTCGATCCGGAAGACGTCGACGCGCTCGCCACGGCGATCCGCTCGGTGATGACCGACGAGGATCGGCGGCTCGCGCTCGCGCGCCGCGGCGCAGAACGGGTGACGGAGTTCGACTGGGAGCGAGTCGTCGACGCCTACGAGCGGGTCCTGCAGCAGGTCCGCGCGGGGGAGCATGCAGGGCAGCAGCGGCTTCGACGGGCATCCACCGTGCGGGGGCGCGCGGAGTGACGACACACCGCCTCCTCGCGTATCACGGCGCGCTGCGCCGGCGCGGGCGTCAGCTGCGCCGGCTCGGTGAGGCTCTCGCTGATCGGCGCGCTCGATCAGACGGGGTCGTGGTGCCCGCCTTCTGGTGGGACGGGCACCCGAACTTCGGTGACGACCTCACCCCCTGGCTGCTGCCGAAGTACGGGATCGTGCCGTTGTACCGCGAACCGCGCGCCGCGCGGCTGGTCGGTGTGGGAAGTCTGCTGGAGTTCCTGCCTGACGGGTTCACCGGTGCGATCTGGGGATCGGGACTGATGGCCGACGGTGCGCGTTCGCTGCCTCAGGCGACCGCGCTCGCCGTGCGCGGCCCGCTCACGGCCGAGCGCATCGGCTTGTCTGACGAGCCGGCGTACGGCGACCCCGGCCTGCTCGTCAGCCGTCATCTGCCCCGGCCGACCGAGGATGGCCGGATCGCCGTCGTGCCGCACGGCCACCATCGTGCGCACCCCGGTCTTGCGCGCGTGGTGGCGGATGCCGGCGACGGCGCCCGCGTCGTGAACGTGCACCAGCGTGCTCCGCGCGCCGTGCGCGAGATCGCGGCGGCCCGTGCCGTGCTGACGACATCGCTGCACGGACTGGTCACCGCCGACGCGTACGGCATCCCCGCGGTCTGGACCACGCTCGAGCCGCCGCTCACCGGCGGAGATTTCAAGTTCCGCGACTACGAAGCCGCCGTCACGCCGGGGCGCAGCCGACACCGCCCGTTCGAGAACGGAGCAGCGCTGGAGAGCCTGGTCGAGGGCGCGTGGGCCGCTGACAGGCCCCGAGTCTCAGAACTGGGCGATGCGCTCGAAGAAGCTCTTGCCGGCGTGCGCGCGCTCAGCCCGGCCAGTTTTCCGTCCGGCGCACTGGGCGCGCTGATGCAGCGGGGTCAGTGACGGCGGAACCGCCCGAGCAGCAGCCGAGCACGCTCGCGGAATGCGCGCGTCGATGGCAG
>JAPSIX010000015.1 GCA_031178475.1 Microbacterium sp.
GCACGGTTCCCCGGAAGCCGGCCGCTCGCTAGGCTGGCGAAGCGGCGCCATTCCGCACCGCCCGCGAAACCGCGACCTCTGGAGGAACCATGCCCGTCACCAGCGAAGCGACCACCACCTGGACCGGCTCCCTGATGGAAGGCTCGGGAAACGTCGCGTTCTCGTCGTCGAAACTCGGCACCTTCCCCATCGACTGGAAGTCGCGCGCCGAGGGCTCGGAGACCACGACCACGCCTGAGGAGCTCATCGCCGCCGCGCACGCGTCGTGCTTCAGCATGGCACTCTCGCACGCGCTTGCCGAGAACGGCACCCCGCCCGAGCGAGTCAACACCACCGCTTCGGTCACGTTCAAGCCCGGCACGGGCATCACCGGCAGCCACCTGAACGTGAACGCCACGGTGCCGGGGCTCGAGCCCGAGAAGTTCCAGGAGATCGCCGAGGGCGCCAAGACCGGCTGCCCGGTCTCGCAGGCACTCGGCGGAATCGAGATCACGCTCGAGGCGACGCTCGCCTGAGCCGTACCCGACAGGACGTCAGGGTCAGCTGCGCGCGAGCCGAATCGCTTCGCGGATGCTGGCCCTGGCGTCTTTTCGTCTGCCCGCGGCATCCTGCACCACGCCGAGCCGGTAGTGCGCCCGCCAATCCCCCGGCGCGCGCTCGGCGGCCCGTGTGTAATCTGCGATCAGCGGCTCGACGTCCTGCCTGCGGATGCGGCCGCTCGGGGTGAGCTCGGCGGGGGCGGCGGGCATACCACCCTCCGCGTCGAGGGCGCGGCCGAGGCGGTCGGCCGCGAAACCGAACTGCGTCTCACGGATGAGCGCCCACAGCCCGAACATGGGCAGCACGAGCAGCGCGATTCCCATGGCGACACCGACCGGGTCGCCGGAGCCCACCAGCACGACGGCACGCCATCCCACCACGACGAGGTAGAGCAACAGGGCGGCCGCCATGACGGCGGCACCGATCCGCGAGCTCACGACCGCGCTCGGATGCCGATGTCGATCATGCTCTCCAGTCCGATGGTGACGCCCTGTGCGTCACGGGCGAACGGCAGGGCGACGCGGATGCCTGGTGCGTAGGCGGCCGCCGGATCCACCGTGTCGTGCACGATCGAGAGGGACTCACCGGCTGCCGAGAGGATGACCTCCTGGCGGGCGATGACGCCGGCCCGACGCAATGAATGCACCGGAATCCCAGAAACCTGCTGGCCGCGCGCGCGCTGGTCGGCGTGCGGCGCGCGGATCGGCGCCTGCTCCAACCGAGCGGATGCCATCAGCTCGGCCGTCCGCACCGCGGTGCCGCTGGGCGAATCGATCTTGGTGTCACGATGCGCCTCGACGATCTCAGCGAACTCGAAGAACGGTGCGGCCGCCGCGGCGAGGGCGGAACCGATCACCGAGCCGAGCGAGAAGTTCGGGATGAAGACCGCTCCGGTGCCCGCGGCTTCGACGAGCGGGCGGACGAGAGCGATGCGCTCCTGGGACCAGCCCGAGGTCCCGACGAGGACATTGAGACCTCGCTCGGTGGCGGCGCGGACCACCTCGACGCTGGAGGCGGGCGTGGAGGCGTCCACGACGAGCTGCGCTCCATCGAGTTCGCTCAAGTCGCTGCCGGAGGTGAGGACGCTGTACACCTCGAACCCGTCGAGTTCGTCGATCACCGCGCGGATGACGCCGCCCAGTTTTCCGGAACCGCCGACGAGGGCAACCTGTGTAGACATGGACCCAGTCTAGTTTCGGGGCGCACAGCGGCGGCCGCGCCCCGCGGGCAGCCGTCAGACCGCAGCGATGTCGGGCAGCCCCGTCCGGAGTTCCATCGGCAGATGGCCGAGGTCGTTGTGGCTGAGCAGGGTCCACGGCCGACCCTGCTTCTGCGCGATCACCGACAGCCCGCAGTGCCCCTGGTTCAGCGTCATCCAGCGCCAGTCGGGGGCGCCGAGCACCTCACGGACGAACCAGGCGATCACGAAGTTGTGCGTGATCAGCACCTCGTGCACCTCGCCGTTGCGGCGGGTGAGGAATTCACCGCAGGCGTCGGCCATCTGCGCTGCACCCGCTTCGGTCTCGGCGGGAGTGACCGAGCCGAAGAACGACTCGTACGCCGGCGGAGTGTCCTCCGTCATGCCGGTGGGGACGCAGTCGAACAGCAGTGCGGACGGCACCGGGTCGACCGACGGCAGACGCTCGGCGATCGCCTTGGCGGTCTCGGCCGCGCGCAGCAGTGGCGAGTGCCAGACCGCGTCCAGCGGAAGCCCGGAGAGCCGATCGGCGATCAGCTCCGCCTGACGCTGCCCTCGCGGCGAGAGGGGTCCGTCGTCGACGCCGTGCTCGGCATCCTGATGTTCACCGTGTCTGACCAGATAGATGTAGTGCGTCACAACCCTGCTCGCTTCGTCGCCGCCGCTTGGGGGCGCTTCCAGCTTAGGTCACGCCTCACAGCACCGTCGCGCGATGACGTGCGCAGGTCGGCTCGCGCGCGAGTCTTTCGCGGGATGTCAGGATCCGGCGCGGGTGAGCTCGGCCAGTTGGGTGCGCGAGAGGGTGACGCCGGCGCCCTGCATGAGCTCCTCGACGTGCTCAGCGGCGAACGCGTTCACGATCGGGGCGACGATGGTGCGCTGCGCGAGCAGCCACGCGATCGACGCCGCCGCCACCGGCACGTCCAGTTCCTCGGCGACGAGGTCGAGCGCGCGCAGCACCCGGATGCCGCGACGGTTGAGGTGCTCGCGCACCTGCTGGCCCCGTACGCCGGCGGTCTGCCCCTTGCGGCGGTGGCGGCCGGACAGAAAGCCGTGCTCGAGGGCGTGCGACGGTGTCACGGCGAGGCTCTGCGCTGCGGCGACCAGCCGCAGGTCACCCTCGAACCCGTCTCGCCGGACGAGGTTGTACGGCTCATCGAGCACTTCGATGCGCGGATAGCCGGCGGATGCCAGGATGCGCGCCTCCACCAGGCGTTCCGGCGAGAAGCGGAATGCGCCGACCGCGCGGATCTTGCCTGCCTCACGCAGCCATTCGACCGTCGCGAGCGTGTCCTCCAGGTTGGTGGTGCGGTCGAGGCTGGCATCCAGGTACAGCACGTCGACGTGGTCGGCGCCGAGGCGCGTCAGGGAGGCCTCGACGGCGCGGACGAGATTGACCGAGCCGAGACCCGGATTGTCGGCGTGCCCGCCGACGCGCGCCCCGAGGACGACATCGTCGCGTACCCCACGGTCGCGCAGCCATTCGCCGATGATGTGCTCGCTGAGTCCGCCCGAGAAGCCGTCCGCGGTGTGGACCGCGTTGCCGCCGTACTCGATGTACCGGTCGAGGATGCCGTGACTGGTGGCGAGATCGACGTTCCAGCCGAACTCGGCCGCCCCCAGCATGAGCGGGAACACCGAGTGCCCTGTCTCACCGAGCGGGACGCGGATCCCCTCGCCGACGCCGGGGCCGACGACCGGTATCGGAGCGGACGGGTGCGTGCCGGCGGCTTCGGCGGCGCGCGCGTCGTCGGCCGCCGTGCCGACACCGAACAGACGCATCATCTCACCCGCGATCCCCACTGCTGCCCGCGCCCACCACGGCGCGTACTTCCGAGGGTAGGCGACGATCCGAGCCCGTTCCCGCACGATCCGCCGAGCCCACCCGAACTTCTCATAACGTTTCGATCACATCGAATACGACGGGGCCCGGATCGCGTCATGCGATCCGGGCCCCGGTTCGGATGCCGGCTCACCGGCATCCGTCGTGTCAGGCGTCGACGCTCTCGGCGGCCTGCTCGCCCTCGGCGGGCGCGTCGTCGAGAACCGGCTCGAGTGACAGCTTGCCGCGGTCGTCGATCTTCGTGATCTTCACGAGGATCTTCTGGCCGACGGAGAGCACGTCATCGACGTTCTCCACACGCTTGCCACCGGCGAGCTTTCGCACCTCGGTGACGTGCAGCAGTCCGTCCTTGCCCGGAAGCAGCGAGACGAAGGCGCCGAAGGTGGCGATCTTCACGACGGTGCCCAGGAACTGCTCGCCGACCTCGGGGTTGGTCGGGTTGGCGATCGCGTTCACCTGGGCGCGGGCGGCCTCGGCCGAGGGGCCGTCGGTGGCGCCGATGTAGACGGTGCCGTCCTCCTCGATGGAGATCTGCGCGCCGGTCTCATCCTGGATCGCGTTGATCGTCTTGCCCTTGGGCCCGATCAGCTCACCGATCTTGTCGACCGGGATCTGCACGCTGATCACGCGCGGCGCGGTCGGCGCCATCTCGTCCGGGGCGTCGATCGCGGCGTTCAGCACGCTCAGGATCGTCAGGCGAGCGTCGCGCGCCTGGGTCAGGGCTCCGGCAAGCACCGACGACGGGATGCCGTCGAGCTTGGTGTCCAGCTGGATCGCCGTGATGAACTCGCTGGTGCCGGCGACCTTGAAGTCCATGTCGCCGAGCGCGTCCTCGGCGCCCAGGATGTCGGTCAGCGCCGCGTAGCGGGTCTCGCCGTCGACCTCGTCGGACACCAGGCCCATGGCGATGCCGGCGACGGCAGCGCGCAGCGGCACACCCGCGTTCAGCAGCGACAGCGTGGAGGCGCAGACCGAGCCCATCGACGTGGAGCCGTTGGAGCTGAGCGCCTCGGAGACCTGACGGATCGCGTAGGGGAACTCCTCACGGCTGGGCAGCACCGGCACGAGCGCGCGCTCGGCGAGGAAGCCGTGCCCGATCTCGCGACGCTTCGGCGACCCGACACGACCGGTCTCACCGGTCGAGTAGGGCGGGAAGTTGTAGTGGTGCATGTACCGCTTGCTCGTGGTGGGCGAGAGCGAGTCGATCTGCTGCTCCATCTTGAGCATGTTCAGCGTGGTGACGCCCATGATCTGGGTCTCGCCGCGCTGGAAGATCGCCGAGCCGTGCACGCGCGGGATGACCTGCACCTCGGCGTCGAGCGGACGGATGTCGGCGAGGCCACGACCGTCGATGCGGACGTTCTCGGTGAGGATGCGTCCGCGGACGATCTTCTTGGTGACCGACTTGTATGCCGCGGAGAACTCCAGCGGCGCAGCTGCCGGCAGGCGGTCCGCTTCCGTCGCCTCGATCAGCTCGGCACGGACGCGGTCCTTGATGGCGTCATCGGCAGCCTGGCGCTCCTTCTTGTCGGCGATCTGGTACACGCCCACGAGCTCGTCGTAGGAGCGCTCGGCGACGAAGTCGTAGACCTCCTGGCTGTACGCCGGGAACACCGGGTACACGCCGGGCTCCTTCGCGGCGGTCGCCGCGAGTTCGGCCTGTGCCTTGACCAGCTGCGAGATGAAGGGCTTGGCAGCCTCGAGACCCTGCGCGACGATGTCCTCGTTCGGCTTGGTGGCCCCTGACTTGATGAGGTTCCAGCTGTTCTCGGTCGCCTCGGCCTCGACCATCATGATCGCGACGTCTTCGGTGCCGTCACCCTTGGTGACGACGCGGCCGGCGACGACGAGATCGAACACGGCCTGCTCAACCTGCTCGGCGTTCGGGAAGACGACCCACTGGTCGGAGTGCTCTCCCTGACCGGGAATGAACGCCAGGCGCACCCCGGCGATCGGGCCCGAGAACGGCAGACCCGAGATCTGGGTCGACGCGGACGCGGCGTTGATCGCGAGTGCGTCGTAGAACTCACCCGGAGCGATCGACAGCACGGTGATGACGACCTGCACCTCGTTGCGCAGTCCCTCGACGAACGAGGGGCGCAGCGGGCGGTCGATGAGACGGCAGACGAGGATCGCCTCGGTGGAGGGGCGGCCCTCCCGGCGGAAGAACGAGCCGGGGATCTTTCCGGCGGCGTACGAGCGCTCCTCGACGTCGACCGTCAGCGGGAAGAAGTCGAAGCCCTCTCGCGGGTGCTTCGATGCGCTGGTGGCCGAGAGAAGCATGGTCTCGTTGTCGAGGTATGCGGCCACGGCGCCCTGCGCCTGCTGGGCGAGGCGTCCGGTCTCGAACCGGACGGTGCGGGTGCCGAAGCGGCCGTTGTCGAGAACGGCCTCAGTGGCGGTGATTTCAGGACCTTCCAAGAGGTCTCTCCTTCTTTGTTTAGGCTCGCGAGCCCGTGTGGCGCGCGAGTAGGTGCGAAGGAGCGGATGCGGACAGATATAAGCGCGCGGGCACTCCCGCGAATCTCGCCTGCGCTGGCCACCAGTAGAAGACCACCCGGCGCCGTACGCGACGAGGAACCCACCACAGGAGACCAGCTTCTCAGCCGATGCCGCTCCGTTGTTCGGCCTGTATGCAATTGATGGATGCCACAGGCAACCCTCCCCAGGGTAGCAGGGTGGGGCTCGACGCCGAGTAGGCTGACGCGCATGAGCGAAGACACAGCAGCCTCCTCCGAGGAGATGAAGCGCAAGTTCAAGGAAGCGCTCGACAAGAAGAACGCGCGCAGCCGCAACGGTGAGGCGCACCTCGACGGCGATTCTCCGGTACACGCCACGCCGGCGCCGCAGATGAAACGGGAGTTCCGCCGCAAGAGCGGTTGACCCCCTGCGCTCTCGGCGTTCAGCCCTCGGGCTGCGCCGAGAGCCACTGCGAGAACGCGATCCGCCCCCGTTCAGCATCCGGCGCCGGTAGCAGAGTTCCGTCGCGCATCGCCCGCCCGAACGCGCCGGGCACGCGGATCCGCGGCAGCCATCCGCGCATGCCCCGGTGGCGGGCCCACGCGCGCATCATCTCGGCCAGATCCTCCTCACGGGGACCGGCGAGGTCGCGCGCACGCCCCTGCGGTGCCCGCTCCGCGAGGTCCACCAGCCGCTGTGCGACTTCGGTGACGTCGACCGGCTGCGTGCGCATGTGCGCGATCGGGTGCACCGGCCCGAACGAGAGCCGCGCATGCATCTGCGCGGCGAAGTCGTGGAACTGCGTGACGCGCAGCACGGTCCAGGGCACATCGCCGGCCGCGGTCACCTCCTCCTGGGCGAGCTTGGCACCGTAGTACCCGTGCGGCACCCGGTCGACGCCCACGATGGAGAGCACGATGTGGTGCGCCACGCCCGCGCGCCGTTCGGCGTCGAGCAGGTTCGTCGTCGTGGTGCGGAAGAACTGCTTGGCCGTCTTCTCGCTCAGCGTCGGTATGTTCAGCGTGTCGATCACGGCATCCGCTCCGCGCAGCGCGTTCTCGAGCCCCACCGCGGTGCGGACATCCACTCCCGCGCTTCTGCTCAGCACCCGGGTGGCGTGTCCGCGCGCCTGCGCGACTCTGACGACCTCGGCGCCGACGACTCCGGTTCCTCCCGCGATGGCGATGTCCATGGGACCATCTTCCTCCACCCGGTCACCGGATGTCAGCGGCCGAGTGGAGGCGGGGTCACTCCCCGGCGAGTCCGCCGAGCAGGTGCCCGAACGAACGCCCCTCCCCCAGGTAGGTGGCCGGGTCATAGGGGTCGGAGCCCTTCGCAGGCTCGCGGCGCAACACGGCCTCCGCCAGTTCGCGTGCCCCTCGCTCGACACGTGCGCTGAGCGGGGCAACCTCGTCGGCGTTGGCCCCCCAGTCGCTGGAGGCGGCGAAGACCCCCGTGGACACCGGCTCGGCATGCAGGTAGGCGAACAGCGGACGGATCGCGTAGTCGATCGCCAGAGAATGCCGGGCCGTTCCGGCGTTCGCGCCGATGAGCACGGGCTTTCCGGTGAGTGCGTCGGGGTCGAGCACGTCGATGAACGACTTGAACAGTCCGGAGTAGCTCGTCGAGAAGATCGGTGTCACAGCGATGACGGCATCCGCCGACACCACCCGGTTGATCGCCTCTTCGAGCGCGGGCGGGGCGAATCCGGTGAGCAGGTTGTTCGTGATGTCGTGCGCGAGGTCACGCAGCTCGATCACGTCCACCTTCACCTGCACGTCGCGCGCCATGAGAGCCTTCGCCGTCGCGGCGGACAGCCGATCGGCGAGCATCCGGGTCGACGACGGGTTCGAAAGCCCCGCCGACACCACGGCGATCCTGCGCTCTGCCATCTCAGACCCCCTTCTTGCTCGCGGCCGCGCCGAATGCGGAACCCGCCGCAGCCGGCGCCTGGTCCTGATAGGGCGCGCCGGCCGTGAGGTTGTCGCCGCGGTTGGGTGCGGGGCGCGCCTCGCGCGCCGGTCCGTCTCCGTACACGGCCTTCACCCGCGCCGCGTGGGTGGGGGCGTCGGGCACGTTCGCGGGGCGGTCGGCCGTGAGTTCCCTGCGCAGCACCGGGACCACCTCGCCGCCGAGGATGTCGAGCTGCTCCAGAACCGTCTTCAGCGGCAGCCCGGCGTGGTCGAGCAGGAACAGCTGCCGCTGGTAGTCGCCGAAGTGATCGCGCATCGCGGCGTACCGGTCGATGATCTGCTGCGGTGAACCGACCGTGAGCGGGGTCATCTCGGTGAAGTCCTCCATGCTGGGTCCGTGCCCGTAGACGGGCGCGTTGTCGAAGTAGGGACGGAACTCTCTGATCGCGTCCTGCGAGTTCGCGCGCATGAACACCTGGCCACCGAGCCCGACGATCGCCTGCTCCGGCGTCCCGTGGCCGTAGTGCGCGAAGCGCTGGCGGTACAGCTCGATCAGGCGCTGGTAGTGCTCCTTCGGCCAGAAGATGTTGTTCGCGAAGAAGCCGTCGCCGTAGTACGCCGCCTGCTCCGCGATCTCCGGAGTGCGGATGGAGCCGTGCCAGACGAACGGAGCGATGCCGTCCAGCGGCCGGGGCGTGGCCGTGAATCCCTGCAGCGGCGTGCGGAACTTGCCCTCCCAGTCCACGACATCCTCCCGCCACAGCTTGTGCAGCAGTGCGTAGTTCTCGATCGCGAGGGGAAGGCCCTGCCGGATGTCCTTCCCGAACCACGGGTAGACCGGGCCGGTGTTCCCGCGCCCGAGCATGAGATCCATGCGACCGCCGGAGACGTGCTGCAGCATCGCGTACTCCTCCGCGATGCGCACCGGGTCGTTCGTCGTGATCAGCGTCGTCGAGGTCGACACGATCAGCCGCTCGGTCTGCGCGGCGACGGCGGCGAGGAACGTGGTCGGGCTGGAGGACCAGAACGGCGGATTGTGATGCTCGCCGATCGCGAAGACGTCGAGTCCGACCTCTTCGGCATGCCTGGCGATGGTGAGGGTCGCCTGGATACGCTCCCTCTCGCTGGGCGTCACACCGGTGGTGGGGTCCTGTGTGATGTCGCTGACCGACATGATGCCGAACTGCATCGCGCTGTGCTCATTCATGGTTCTCTCCGATCGGGAGCCGACAGGCAGCCCTTCTATATTCAACTGAATGTAATTGATCCAACGCGACAGGCACAACATTATTCCCGCCGGTAGCCTCGTTCCATGAGCAGCAGCGTGCCGCATCCGCCGATCGAGACCGGCCCGGTCCCCCGCGCCGGGCGGCGCGTCCCGTTCTGGGACAACGCCCGCTTCGCGTGCATCGTGCTGGTCGTCCTCGGCCACGGCACTCAGCGCCTGATCTACGATTCCGATGTCTCGTACGCGTTCTATCTGTGGATCTACGCGTTCCACATGCCTGCTTTCGCGATCATCTCGGGATACTTCTCCAAATCAGGCAGCCCCACCCGTCGTCAGATGGCCCGGGTGATCACCGACATCCTGCTGCCCTACCTCGTCTTCGAACTGCTGTGGACGCTGATGAAGTGGCTGATCCGTGGCGAGGCGAACCCGAATCCCACTCAGCCGTCCTGGACGCTGTGGTTCCTGCTCGCACTGGGCATCTTCCGGCTGGTGCTGCCCTACCTCGCCCTGCTGCGCTGGCCGCTGCTGTGGGCTCTGGCGATCTCGGTCGGCGTGGGCTACCTCACGAACGTCGATACGACCTTCTCGCTGTCGCGCACACTCGGCCTGCTGTTCTTCTTCACCTTCGGATGGTGGCTGCGCGAGCACGACATCGTTCGCCGGTTCCGGCTGATCGAGCGGCGGCCATGGTGGGTCCGGGTGAGCGCGATCGTCGTGCTCGCCGCCTGGGCGTTCGTGTGCTGGCGCTGGCTTCCGCTGTGGCAGCACATCGACCTGCGGCACTGGTTCTTCTATGCGGACTCGTATGCAGATCTCGGCGGTGAGCAGTGGTGGGCCGGTGGGCTCCGGCTGCTGCTGATGGGACTGGCCGTGCTGCTCGGCGCCGCCTTCTTCTCGCTGGTGCCACGCAGCGCCTGGTGGTGGACGCGGCTGGGTCAGTACACCATGTACGTCTATCTGCTGCACTCCTTCGTGCTGTACCCGTTCCGCGAATCGGGCGTGCTGCGCGGCCTCGACCCCACGTGGTTCTGGCTGCCCCTGATCACCGTGCTCTCGATCGGCATCTCACTGCTGCTGTCGTCGAAGCCGGTGCGCACACTGTTTCGTCCACTGATCGAGCCGCGGCCGCGCTGGATGTTCGCCGACCCCTCGATGGTCTCCAGTGGCGACCATCGCAGCGACCCCACCGGCTCCCGCCGAAGCTGAACACCCCGTGGCGTGCGCGAGCCACCGGACCGAGTAAGACAGCGCAACATTTCACTCTCACGAGGAGCACTCGCCTACCTTCGACGCATGGCTGAACTCACGCTCCCGATCCTCGACCTCTCCCGCCTCGACGAGGGCCCGGACGAGGCCGCGGCGTTTCGAGACGACCTGCGCGCGGCGACCCGGGATGTTGGATTCTTCTACCTCACCGGCACCGGCGTCACCCCTCGCCTCGAACAGCGCATCCACCGCGCAGCGCGCAACTTCTTCGCCCTCCCCGATGAGGAGAAGCTGGCCATCGAGAACGTGCGCAGCCCGCACTTCCGTGGGTACACCCGTATCGGCGGCGAACGCACCCAGGGAAAGGTGGACTGGCGCGAGCAGATCGACATCGGCCCGGAGCGCGCGCCCATCGAGGGCGGGCCCGCGTTCAACCGGCTCATCGGACCGAACCTGTGGCCCGCCGCGCAACCGGAACTGCGCGAGGTCGTCTCGGCGTGGCACGAGACGCTCTCGGCGGTGTCCCGCCGGCTGCTGCGCGCGTGGGCGCAGGTGCTCGGCGCCGAGGAGTCGTACTTCGACCGCCACTTCGGTGAACCGTCCACGCTGATCAAGATCGTGCGGTACCCCGGCACCCGCGAACCGCGGCCGCGGCAGGGCGTCGGCGCACACAAGGATTCGGGGGTGCTCACACTGCTGTGGGTGGAACCAGGCAAGGGCGGGCTCCAGGTGGAACGCGACGGCGAGTGGGTCGACGCCCCGCCGGTACCCGGCGCTTTCGTGGTGAACATCGGCGAACTTCTCGAGTACGCCACCGGTGGTTACCTGAAGGCGACGAACCACCGGGTCGTGTCACCCTCGGCGCCGGACGACCGGATCTCGATCCCGTTCTTCTTCAATCCGGCGCTCGATCAGCGGCTGCCGCCGATCGAGCTTCCTGCGGAACTCGCCTCCCAGGCACGCGGTGTCACCGACGACCCCTCGAACCGGATCCACGCGCTGTACGGTGAGAACGCGCTGAAGTCCCGGCTCCGCGCGCATCCTGACGTCGCCGCCATCCATCACCCCGACCTCGTCGAGGTTCCGGCCTGAGGCGGCGGCGACCCGACGACGAGAGGAACTCCGATGCTGATCCGCAACGCTCGCCCGTGGGGCGCAGCCGCATCCGATGTGCGCATCGAGGGCGACCGGATCACCGAGGTCCAGCCTCACGACGGGTCTGCACCGGTCGGAGAGAATGACGTCGACGGTCGCGGACGCCTCCTGCTGCCCTCGTTCAGCGACGTCCACGTGCACCTGGACTCCACGCGCATCGGTCTGCCGTTCCGGCCGCACACCGGAGCTCCGGGTGTGTGGGGCATGATGATGAACGACCGCCGCAACTGGCGGGACGCCGAGATCGATCTGCCCACCCGGGTGGCAGGCACGCTCGAGCAGATGATCGCGAAGGGCACCACCCGGGTGCGCTCCTACGCCCAGGTCGACGTGGACTGCAAGCTCGAGAAGTTCGACGCGGTCATGGCGGCGAAGGAGAGGTTCTCCGGCCACGCCGACATCCAGGTGATGACCTTCCCGCAAGCCGGCATCCTGCGCGAGGAGGGCACCATCCCCTGGCTCGAGGAGTCGCTCCGCCGGGGCGCCGACGTGATGGGCGGGATCGACCCCTCGCAACTGGATCGCGATCCCGCGCGTCATCTCGACATCGTGTTCGCCCTCGCGGAGAAGTACCAGGTCGAGGTCGACATCCACCTGCACGAGCCCGGTGCGCTCGGGGTGTTCTCGACCGAGCTGGTGCTGGAGCGCACCCGTGCACTGGGCATGCAGGGGAAGGTGACGATGTCGCACGCGTACGATCTCGGCGCCATGGGCGAGGCCACCAGCCGGCGCCTGATCGACGAGTTCGCCGAGCTCGACATCGCCATGGCCACGGTCGCTCCCCCGGCACCGCACCAGCTGTCACTCGTGCAGCTGGTCGAGGCCGGCGTGCGCATCGGGCTCGGCGAGGACGGCCAGCGCGATTACTGGAGCCCGTACGGCAACTGCGACATGCTCGACCGCACCTGGCAGCTCGCCTTCACGAACGGCTTCCGCCGTGACGATCACATCGAGCTGGCGCTGGCGGTCGCGACCATGGGCGGTGCGAGCATCATGTCGCACGAGTCCCCTCGTCCCGCGGGACTCGGTGACCGGCCGGGTGTCGCCGTCGGCGACCGCGCCGATCTGCTGCTCGTGGACGGAGAGACTCCGACCAGCGCGGTGATGGATCGCGGATCGGATCGCACCGTCATCCACGACGGACGCGTCGTCGCTGATGGTCTCGGTGTGCTCGCCATCTGATCCGAGCACGACGAAGGCCGCCCCACACCGTGGGGCGGCCTTCTCAAGAACGTTTTGCGCGATTGAACGCTGGGCGCAAGCTTCGCTCGACGTGAACTGCGGGTTAGCGCCGCAGACCGAGACGCTGGATCAGCGAGCGGTAACGCTCGATGTCCACGCTCTGGAGGTAGCCGAGCAGACGACGACGCTGACCGACGAGCAGGAACAGCCCACGACGCGAGTGGTGGTCGTGCTTGTGCTCCTTGAGGTGCTCGGTGAGGTCCTTGATGCGCTGCGTCAGCATTGCGGCCTGCACCTCGGGGGATCCGGTGTCACCGGGGTGCGTCGCGTACTCTTCGATGATCGCCTTCTTGACGTCTGCTTCCAGTGCCATAGATTCGATCCCCTTTCCCTCATTGCGCGGCGCCCGACGCCTGATGCGTGAGCTCTCTTTATCCGCGGCCGATCGAACGGCAACCGCAACAGTCTATCAGGCGCCCGCGGGTGCGCCGCGCGACGGCCGATAGCCTCGAGGAGTGCAGTTCTCCCGCGGGCATCTCATCGACATCGCTCCCCTGAGGGCGAGCCCCGCCTTCGCCCGCATGTGGATCGGCTCCTCCCTCGCCGGCATCGGCGGGCAACTCACGATCGTCACCGTGATGCTGCACGTGTTCGAGCTGACCCGCTCCAGCCTCGCGGTTTCCATGATCGCGATCGCCGGGCTGGTGCCGATGATCCTCGCCGGACTGTACGGCGGGATGCTGGCGGATGCATTCGACCGCCGCCGGCTCGCTCTGCTCGCGGCATCCGTCGCCTTCGGCGCGACCGCCCTGCTCGCCGCGCTGACCTGGGCCGGCATGGAGACGATCTGGTGGCTGTACGCGCTGAGCATGATCATCGCCGCGGCGAACTCGGTCGGCATGGCGACCCGCACGGCGATCGTCCCCCGCCTCATCCCCCGCGAAATGCTCGCCGCAGCGTCCGCCTTGAACGGTGTCGCGTTCGGATTGACGGTCATGGTCGGGCCGGCCGTCGCCGGCGTGCTCGTGGCCCTCACCGGTTACGGCTGGACGTACACGATCGACGTGCTGCTGATGCTGTCGATGTTCCTCGGCCTGTGGACGCTGCCGGCCCTGCGCCCGGAGGGCGAGGTGGTGCGACCTGGCCTGGCATCCCTCGTAGACGGCTGGCGTTTCCTGCGGCGCGCAGGAAACATCCGGATGCAGTACGTGCTGGATCTGGTCGCGATGACCTTCGGCCAGCCGCTTGCGCTCTTCCCCGCCCTCGGCACCGTGCTGCTGGGCGGCGGCGCGATCACCACGGGCATCCTGACCGCCGCGGTGGCCGTCGGGACCTTCCTGTCGAGCCTGTTCTCCGGCAGGGTCGTGCAGTACCGCTGGCACGGCCGCGGCATCGCGAGAGCAGTACAGGCCTATGGCGCATCCATCGCCGTCTTCGGCGGCGTGCTGCTGTGCGGGGTCTTCCTGCCGGCGGCATCCGAGAATTCGCCGAACGTGACCCTCATCGTGCTCGCGGCCATCTGTCTCGCGCTCTCGGGTGCCTGCGACAACGTCAGTTCGATCTACCGCAACACGATGATGCAGGCCGCCGTGCCCGACGCCATGCGCGGACGATTGCAGGGCGTCTTCATCGTGGTCGTCGCCGGAGGACCGCGCATCGGCGCACTGTACGCGGGCGCGCTGGCCACGGTGACATCGCTGTGGTTCCCTCCGCTGCTCGGCGGGTTCCTGATCGTCGCGCTCGTCGCGGTGCTCATCCGTCGCAATCCGCGGTTCGCCGCCTACGACGCAGCGGACCCCGAACCCTGACGGTCCGGGGTCCGGCGGTGCCGAAGCGAGTGGATCAGTCCTGCTGCAGAGCACCCTGCAGGTCGAGGTTGATCGTGACGTCCTTGCCCACCAGCACGCCGCCGGTCTCGAGCGCGGCGTTCCAGGTGAGGCCGAAGTCCTCGCGGTCGATGGTCGTCGTCGCCGACGCGCCCGCCTTGTAGTTGCCCCACGGGTCGGTGCCGAAACCGCCGAAGTCGAACGCGAAGCTCACCGGACGTGTGGTGCCGCGAATGGTCAGATCGCCGTCGACGAGGAAGTCGCCGTCCTCGATCCGCGCGCCGGTCGAGACGAAGCGCATGGTGGGGTGGTTCTCGACGTCGAAGAAGTCGCCCGAGCGCAGGTGGGTGTCGCGGCCGGAATCCTTGGTGTCGATCGAGGTGACATCGACGGTCGCCTCCACCTGCGCCGCCAGTGGGTTCTCGGGGGCGATCAGCGTGGCCTCCTTGATGCCGAAGCTGCCGCGCACCTTCGAGATCATCATGTGGCGGACACTGAAGGTGACCTCGCTGTGCGCGGGGTCGAGCACCCAGGTGCCAGGACGATAACCGGGAATCTCGATCGACATAGGTTGTTCTCCTCATATTCGTCGGTGCCGCGAGCTACGGCATCGACAGGAAAGAACATACATGTGCATGCATCTATTCCCGCGTCCGGTAAACCCTCCGGAGACAAGAAAGCCTCCGCCCGGAATCCGGACGGAGGCTCTCGGCGAGGAGGGCCGGATCAGCCCACCGCGACCAGGTCGATGATGAAGATGAGGGTCTTGCCGGAGAGGAAGTGTCCGGCGCCCGCGGGTCCGTAGGCGAGGTTCGGCGGGATGACCAGCTCACGGCGTCCGCCGACCTTCATACCAGGGATGCCCTCCTGCCAGCCCTGGATGAGGCCGCGCAGCGGGAACTGGATGGTCTCGCCACGGCCCCAGGAGGAGTCGAACTCCTCGCCGGAGTCGTACTCGACGCCGGCGTAATGCACGGTGACCGTATCACCGGGCTTGGCCTCGGCGCCCTCCCCCTCGATGATGTCGCGGATGACGAGCTCCGCGGGTGCGGGGCCGGTCGGCGCGTCGAACTCGGGCTTTGTGCGATCAGTCATGTCTCCATACAACCCGAGCGCTGGTCCGCCGGTCAACGCGACACCTGCGCTGAGGGCGAACTCCGACCCGGATTCAGTCCCGCTCGGTGAGGTCGCGCCCGAGTCGCTGCGACACCCACACCGGGATGAAGGACGCCGCGATGACCACGGTGGCGACCACGTTGACGACGTTGGCCTCGTTCGGCCGCGCCATCTGGTTCATAATCCACAGCGGCAGCGTGTCCACACCAGGAGGTGCGGTGAAGATCGTTACGTACACCTCGTCGAAGCTCAGGGCGAACGCGAGGATCGCCCCCGCGACCAGAGCGCTGCGGAACTGCGGGAACGTCACCAACCGGAACGTCTGCCAGGGCGTGGCACCCAGGTCCTTGGATGCCTCCTCGATGCTCGGATTGAGCCGGCGGAGGCGGGCGAAGACGTTGTTGAACACCATCACGATGCAGAACGTGCCGTGCGCGATGATCATGCCGTAGAAACCGACCTGGATGCCGATCGGCTCGAGCAGCTGGTTGTAGGTGTTGTTCAGCGCGACGCCCGTGACGATGCCGGGAAGCGCGATCGGGAGCACCACCAGCAGGTTGACCGAGCGCTGCCCGAAGAAGCGGTAGCGCTGCAGTGCGAATGCGGCGAGGGTGCCGAGAATCACCGCGATGACGGTCGCGCCAGAGGCGACGAGCAGGGAGTTGATCAGCGCTTGACGCACGGGGTCGCTGGAGAACGCCCTGCCCCACCACTCCAGCGAGAACGTCGCGACGGGCCAGCTGGCGATGCGCGCGCCGTTGAACGAGTTCAGCACCACCAGCATGAGCGGGATGTACATGAAGGCGAGAATGACGACCACGATCGCCCCCAGCACGACCTTCGAGGTCCGCGACAGTCTGAGCATGGCGGTCTCACATCCTTTCCAGCGCACCGGTGCGCTGCACGCTCACCAGGTACACGACGACGAAGACGATCGGGACCACCGAGAAGGCGGCCGCAAGGGGTGGGTTGAGGTTGATGTTCGACGCGATCACGCTTCCGATCATCTGGGTGTCGCCGCCGACGAAGCGGGCGACGAGATAGTCTCCGAGGCTCAGCGAGAAGGTGAAAACCGAGCCCGCGATGATGGCCGGCTTGATCAGCGGCAGCACGATGGTGCGGATCGTCCGCCAGGAGCCCGCGCCGAGATCGGCCGACGCGTCGAACAGGTTGGCGGGCAGCTGGCGGATGGCGGTGTACACCGGTACGGCCATGTACGGCAGCCACAGGTAGGTGAGCGTGAGCACGGCCGTGAAGAGAGCGAAACCGGGACCGCGGATGCCGAACGGCGCCAGCATCCAGTTCAGGAAGCCCTGCTCGGTGAAGGTGATGCGCATGGCGAGCACCTTCACGAGGTATCCCGCCCAGAGCGGCAGCGTGATCGACACCGCCAGCACGCCGCGCAGCCACGGCGAGGCGATCTTGGCCATGAATATCCCGAGCGGGATCGAGATGAGGATCGACAGCACGGTGACCGCGAGCGCGATGCCGAGGGTGCGCAGCGCGGTGGAGAGGTACGCCGGATTGGTCAGCAGCTGCTCGAAGTTACGCAGCGTGAATCCCGGCTTGACCTTCGAGGTGAACGGATCGGTCACCCAGAACGCGGTGACCAGCAGCATCACCAGGGAGAAGATGTAGATCCCGATGAGCCAGGTCATCGGCAGGGCCAGCAAGCCCGCGATCTGTGCACGGCGTTTCATGTCGATCCTGTCGTCGAGAGATCGTCGGGGGCGGAACGGTGTCCGCCCCCGACGATGCGGTGTCAGCCCTTGACGCTCATCCAGGCGTCGGTCCACTGCTGGAAGTTGGTGCACGTGACCTCTGCGGGGTCTCGCCCGTCGATGCACTGCTCGATCGGGGTGGTCCAGAACCACACCTTCTTGAAGTACTCCTCGTTCGTGGCGTTGTAGTACTCGCAGTGCGCCTTCGCCTCTTCGCTTGTCTCGCAGAAGGCGGCGTTCGCCGGCGCCATGCCGAAGTTCATCGCGATCGCACCGTTCACCTCGGGCGAGGAGGCGTAATCCATCCACGCGTACGCGCAGTTGGGGTTGTTCGCCTCAGCGGCCAGCATCCATGCGTCCGACCATCCCGTCGAGCCCTCCTCCGGGAGCACGCTCTTGAACTTCTCGTCCTGCGTGAGCTTGCGCAGCACCTCCCACGACGTACCGACGACGGTTGTGCCGCCGGCGAACGAGGTGATCTGGGCGGCGGGGTCGGACCAGTACTCCGACACGATCTCGTTCTGCTGCTTGAGCAGGTCGACCGCGGCCTTCAGCTGCTTCTCGTCGAGCGCGTACGGGTTCTCGATACCCAGGTCGGGCTCGTGCGCCATGAGGTAGACCGCCGCGTCGGCGATGTAGATCGGCGCGTCGTAGGCGATCACCTTCCCGGCGTACGGGCTGTCCTTCTCCCAGACGACGTCCCAGCTGGTCGGCTCCTCGCTCACGACCTCACTGTTGTACTGCAGGATGTTGGCGCCGCGTCCGATCGGGATGCCGTACGACTTGCCGTTGATGGTGTCGTAGATCTGGCCCTTCATGCCCTCGACGATGTCGTCACCGAAATTGGGGATGAGATCCAAGTTCAGTGGCTGCACGTCGCCACCCGCGATCAGGCGAAGGCTCGCATCGCCGGATGCCGAGACGAGGTCGTAGTCACCGGTGCGCATCAGCTGCACCATCTCGTCGCTGGTGCCCGCGACGCGACGATTGACCGTGCAGCCGGTCTGCTCGGTGAACGCGTCGCTCCAGGCGGGCTCCACGAAGCCCGACCAGGCGATGATGTTCACCTCGTTCTCGTTCTCGCCGAGCTCCTTCATCATCGGGACGTCGGGGACGTCGATCTTGAGCTGACCGTCGCCGCCCGCTGCGGGTGCGGCGTCAGTGCTGCCGGCACATCCGGACAGCGCGAGGGCGGCCACCGCCGCCATAGCGCCGGCTGCCAGGATCTTCTTCTGCATGGGATCGCTCCTTCGGGATCTGTGCTTCTCGGTGGGGTTATCAGGGAAGCCGTGCGGCGTGGGAGGGGTTCCAGACCGCACGGACGTGGTCGCCGCGCTCGAGCGGGAGCTCGTCGGTGCGGTGGTGGGCGTTGGGGCGCTCGGCGATGAGCTCGACACCGGCATCCGCGGTGATGAGATAACGCGTCGCCGGACCGGTGTAGACGACCTCGCGGACGGTTCCGACGAGGCCGACATCGCCATCGCGAAGCGGGTCGGATGCCGGCTGCAGCCGCACCCGCTCGGGGCGGATGCTCATGGTGCAGCGTTCGCCGCTGAGCTCCTGGGCCAGAGCCGCCGGAATGAGGTTCGACAAGCCCAGGAATCGGGCGACGAACTCCGTCTCCGGGTTCTCGTATACCTCGCGCGCCGTGCCGACCTGCTCGATTCGGCCGTTGTTGAACACCGCCACGCGGTCACTGAGAGTGAGCGCCTCCTCCTGATCGTGCGTGACGAAGATGAACGTGATTCCCACCTCACGCTGGATCTGCTTCAGCTCGATCTGCATCTGCTCACGCAGCTGCTTGTCGAGGGCGCCCAGTGGCTCGTCGAGCAGCAGCACCTGCGGACGCAGGATGAGTGCGCGCGCCAGCGCGATCCGCTGACGCTGACCGCCGGAGAGCTGTTGCGGGAGGCGGTCCGCGACGTGATCCAGGCGCACCCGGCGGAGGGACTCCTCCACCTGCGCAGTGCGCTCGGCCTTGCTCGAGCCGCGCACCCGGAGGCCGTAGCCGACGTTCTCGGCGATCGTCAGGTGCGGGAACAGTGCGTAGTCCTGGAAGACGGTGTTCACATCGCGGGCGTGCGGCGGGGTGCGCGTGACATCCACCCCCGACAGGCGCACCGTTCCCGAGGTGGCCTCCTCGAAGCCGGCGATGACGCGCAGCACCGTGGTCTTGCCCGAGCCTGAGGGGCCGAGCATGGAGAGGAACTCCCCCGGCGCGACGTCGAGATCGAGCTCGCGCACGGCGGTGAACTCGCCGAACGACTTGGTCAGTCCCTGCAGCGAGACGCTGCCCTTGAGGGCGCTGTCGGCGGTCTGCGCGTTCGCGGTCTGGGCTGCGGTGGCCATCTCGGCTCCTCGATCTCCATCGATTCGGAAGGGGTGCGGTAAACATATAAAACCGTAGGACATATTTCAAGTGGTGCGGACCACTTCGTTCTGATGGAAGAATCGCGATATGGAAGCGACGTCGCCGCCGGGCCGGACCAGGTCCACCTCGTCGGCCGCCGGCGTGCCCTCCGCCTCCCCGCCGCGCTCTCCCCGCCAGCCCCACCGGCTGCAGGGCGCGCTGTTCCAGCCGATCGGCGACGAGGGTCGCGCTGAACTCGTCGAGCGACGACTCGTCGAGGCGATCAACCGGGGCCACCTCCGCGCTGGCGAGCGGCTGCCCTCCGAATCCGAGCTCGCCCGCAGCTTCGGGGTCGCACCGGTCACGGTCCGCGAGGCGCTGCTGGCCGTGCGGGGCCGGGGTTTGATCGTCACCCGGCGCGGTCGCAACGGCGGCAGCTTCGTCGTCGACGACGCCGACCCCCTGGAGTATGCGCGCGCCGCGGTGATGAAGAGCTCGCGTCTCGCACTGCGCGACATGGGCGCGCATTACGCCGCCATCACCGCCGCGGCCGTCCGTTTCGCGGCGCGCCGCGCCGATGAGAGCGAGACCAGCACCGTCCGCCGGCGGCTGGAGCGCCTGGGCGAACTCGATCTCGAGCAGCAGCGCCGTCTTCTCGACGACGTCCAAGTGGAGCTGGTCTCGCTGAGCCAGTCGGCACGGTTGACCCGCGAGCAGATGAAGCTGCAGGCCGAGTTCTCTCCCTATCTCCGCCTGGTGGCGCCCGACGGCCAGGGCCTGCAGCGGCAGGCGGCGAGTATCCGCGCCATCATCGACGCGGTCGAGGC
>JAPSIX010000128.1 GCA_031178475.1 Microbacterium sp.
GGATGCGACCACAAACTCACCCTTCCCACCCGCGCCTTAACGACATATCGTTAGCTATCGTTCACAACAAGGAGGACATCATGAACGGTTCGTTCCCCTCCGGCGGCTTCGGCGGTCGCGGTTTCGGCGCACGCGCCGGTGGCAGCATCTGGGAGGCCATGGATCAGCTGCGCTCGCAGTTCGAGCAGCGCACCGGCGGCTCGCGCATGGCGCGCGGCGACGTGCGCGCAGCGGTCATCGCCCTGCTCGCCGAGGAACCCATGCACGGATACCAGATCATCCACGAGATCGAGGAGCGCTCGGGCGGTGCGTGGAAGCCCAGCGCCGGCTCGGTCTACCCGACCCTGCAGCTGCTCGCAGACGAAGGCCTGATCAGCGCCGAGGAGCAGGGTGGCCGCAAGACGTACTCGCTCACCGGAGCCGGACGTGAAGAGGCCGAGGTGCAGGCCGACCGGCCCGCGCCGTGGGAGTCGTTCGCCGCCCATTCCGGCCACATCGGCGCCCTGCCCAAGGCCGGCATGGAGCTCGCCAGCGCCACCGCCCAGGTCGCCCGCACCGGCACCCCCGAGCAGGTGCAGAAAGCCGTGGACGTTCTGGAGGAGGCCCGCCGTAGGCTGTACTCCATCCTCGCCGAAGGCTGAGGTACTTGCGGGGAGGGGAGAGCGATGGGGGATGCCGGGGCCGGCGCTGCACGGTATCGCCGCATCCTGCTCTTCGCCGCCCGCGCCTTCGTGCAGATCTGGTGGTTCGAGCTCGTGCTGCCGCGGCTCGGCCTGGCATCCGTCGCCGACCGCACGCGAGACCGACGGATGCTGGGCCTCGCGCGACGCTTCCGCGATCTCGCGGTGAACCTGGGCGGGTTGATGATCAAGGTCGGCCAGTTCCTCTCCTCCCGTCTGGACGTGCTGCCACCCGAGATCACCTCCGAGCTCGAGGGCCTGCAGGACGAAGTGCCCCCCGTCGCGTTCGAGCGGATTCAGGTGCTCGCTGAGACCGAGCTGGGTGTGCCGCTCGAGCGCGCATACTCCTGGTTCGACGAGGTGCCCGTCGCCGCGGCATCCCTCGGTCAGGCGCATCGCGCCCGCCTCGCCGAACCCGCAGCATCTGATACGGGCCTGTCGCACGTCGTCGTGAAGGTGCAGCGACCGGGTATCGACGAGATCGTCGCCATCGACCTCGCCGCGCTGCGCCGCGTGGCCGGCTGGCTGCGCCGGGTGCGGGTGGTCGCCGACCGCGTCGACGCCCCCGCGCTCGTGGAGGAGTTCGCGCAGACGAGTCTGGAGGAGATCGACTACCTGCACGAGGCATCCAGCGCCGAGCGGTTCGCGCAGTGCTTCGCCGGGGACACCCGGGTCGCCGCGCCGGCAGTGGTCTGGGAGCGCACCACCCGCCGCGTGCTGACGCTCGAAGACGTCACGGCCATCAAGATCAACGACAAGGCCGCGCTGAGGGATGCCGGGATCGATCCGGCAGAGGTCGCCGACGCATTCGCCGAGGTGATGTTCGACCAGGTGTTCACGCACTCGTTCGTGCACGCCGACCCGCATCCCGGGAACATCTTCGTCACGCCGGTGGGCCCATCGGCCGGCGCGGGGGGCCAGGGGCGGGAGTGGCGGCTGACATTCGTGGACTTCGGGATGATGGCCGAGGTGCCCGGAGAACTGCGCGACGGACTGCGCACGCTCGTCATCGCCGTGGCCTCGCGCGACAGCCGCGGGCTCGTGCGGGCGGCGCAGCAGATCGGCGTGCTGCTGCCCGCCGCCCGCACAGCCGAGCTCGAGCAGGCGATGACCGCCCTGTTCGCCCGCTTCGGCGGCATGGGGTTCAACCAGCTGCGCGATGTCGACCCCCACGAATACCAGCAGTTCGCCGAGGAGTTCGGCGACATGGTGCGCACCTTGCCGTTCCAGCTGCCCGAGAAGCTGCTGCTGCTCATCCGCGCCGTCTCGCTGACGTCCGGCATGTGCAGCGCGCTCGACCCCGAGTTCAACGTGTGGGATGCCGTCGAGCCGTACGCCACACGACTGCTGCGCGACCAGAGTGGCAGCATCATGCAAGACCTGGGCCAGCAGGCGATGACGAACGCCGCCACCGTGTGGCGTCTGCCCGGCCGCATCGATGACATCATCACCCGCATCGACCAGGGGACGGTGACGTTCGACACGTCCCGCCTGGAGCGCAAGCTCGACCGGCTTGTGCGCATCGGGCGCAAGGTCCTCTCGGCGGTGCTCTTCGCGGCTCTGCTCGTCGGTGGAGCGCTGCTTCTCGCGCCGCTGCCGGTGCTCGGAACGGTACTGATGGTGGCATCCGTCGTGCCGCTGCTGCATGCCGTGTTCGGCGGATCCGGCGGACGCAACTGACCACCCGCGAAGGGCCGGCGTGACAGGATGGGCTGTCATGGAGAGTCACGACGAAAAGGGAACGAACCGTCCTGAGCTTCCGGACACCTCACCGATCCGGCATCCCGATGGCCATGAGAGGGCGCGACCGAAAGTCGCCGACACGGCGCGGAAGGTGATGCACGACGTCTCCGCCGTCCCGAAGGGCGTGCACCCGGCGCTCGTCCCCGGCATCTCGGTGGAGGAGACCGGGCGGACCTTCCGCACCGATCCGCTCGTGTTCGGCGTCGCCATCACGTTCGTGCTCGGCTTCATCGCGTGGGGCGTGCTCGCCGGCGACAACTTCGCCGCCACGACGAAGTCGATCCTCGACTGGGTCACCCAGTACTTCGGGGTGTTCTTCACCACCGTCTCGACCGCCGTGCTGCTGTTCATGCTGTTCGTCGGCTTCAGCCGGTACGGGCGCATCCCGCTCGGCCGCGACGACGAAGAGCCGGAGTTCTCGATGTTCTCCTGGATCTCGATGCTGTTCGCCGCGGGCATGGGCATCGGCCTGGTCTTCTGGGGCGCCGCCGAACCGCTGACCTTCTTCGAGGCCCCGCCGCCGGGCACCGTCGAGGCGGAGACCCTCGACGCGATGCACACCGCCATGGCGCAGGTGCTCTACCACTGGGGCCCGCAGGCGTGGGCGTTCTACGCGCTGGTCGGCGGAGCCATCGCGTACGGGGCGTACCGCCGCGGCCGCCCGCCGCTGATCTCGTCGATCTTCGCGCCGCTGCTCGGTGAGCACCGCACCCACGGCCCGATCGGCCGCACCATCGACATCTTCTCCATCATCGTCACCCTGTTCGGCACCGCCGCCTCACTCGGTCTCGGCGCCCTGCAGATCGGCCACGGCGTCGAGATCATCACCGGCATCGGCGACGTCGGCAACGGCATCCTCATCGGCGTCATCGCTGTGCTCACCGCCTGCTTCATCGCCTCCGCGGTGTCTGGTGTCTCGAAGGGCATCCGCGCGCTGTCGAACATCAACGCGGTCGTCGCGCTGCTGCTGGCCATCTTCGTCTTCTTCGTCGGGCCGACGATGCTCATCCTCAACGTGCTGCCGGCGGCGGCCATGCAGTTCATCAACGACCTGCCCACGATGGTGGGCCGATCCATGTCGCGCGGTGAGGCCACGCAGACCTTCCTCTCGTCGTGGACGATCTTCTACTGGGCGTGGTGGATCTCGTGGTCGCCCTTCGTCGGCATGTTCATCGCCAAGATCTCGCGCGGCCGCACTCTGCGACAGTTCGTGTCGGTCGTCATCGTCGTCCCCGCGATCATCTCGCTGTTCTGGTTCGCGATCTTCGGAACCACCGCCATCGACCAGCAGATGCGCGACGGCGGCCTGAACACCGATCCGCCCGAGGAGGTGCTCTTCGGCGTGCTCGACAACGTGCCGTTCTTCGGCGTTACCAGCATCGTGCTCCTCCTGCTGATCTCGATCTTCTTCGTGACCGGCGCCGACTCCGCGTCGCTGGTGATGGGAACGCTGTCGCAGCAGGGTCGCCCCGACCCGTCACGATGGGTGGCCATCACGTGGGGAACCCTGGTCGGGGTGATCGCCGCCGTCGTGCTCGTCACCGGTGAGGAGGGCAGCGGGCTCCAGTCGCTGCAGAACGTCACCATCGTCGCGGCACTGCCGTTCGCGGTGATCATGGCGGTCATGATGGTCGCGTTCTTCCGCGACCTGCGCAGCGACCCGCTCATCCTGCGTGACAAGTACGCCGTCCGTGCCGTACGGCACAGCGTGCGACAGGGCCTTGAGGAGTACGGTGCCGACTTCGCCCTGGTGCCCGTCGAGTACGACCACTCCGCCGACGACATCGCGTGGGTGGATGACGCCGAGGTCGACGACACCCTCGCGGGCGTGTACGTGGCAGCGACCGAGCAGATCCCCATTCAGTCGGATGCCGAAGGAGAGCCGTCCGGCAACATCGACGCGCTCGCCGAGGAGGCGAAGGGCAACACCGACAAGCCCGGCGCCGTGCACGACGAGCCGAACATCACCGGCGAGAAGCGGCCCGAGTAGCCTCCACCCCGCTGGGTCCCTGCGCCGGGCCCAGCGGGGTTGGCCGGGCCTTCCCGTGCCGTGCCGCCCGCCATCCGTCCCGATCTCCAGCCATCCGTGCCGGCGGAAGCGACCAGCCGCGTCAAATCAGGCGGCGCAGCGCCTCTGCCAGAGAGATGCCCTGCGCATCCGCGAGGTCGCGCAGTCGGGCGTGCTCGTCGGCCGACAGCGTGAGGCGGATTTCGACCGGGTCGGATGCCGGGGATCCGCCCTCCAGCACGTCGAGCAGGTCGGATGCCTCGGCCCAGAGCGGCGGCCGCTCGGCATCCGATCGGCGGGAGCCGCTCTCGGCGTCGCCTGCGGCAGAGGACGTGCCGGCATTCGCGGCGACCGCCATCGCGCCGGCGAGGGCGGCTCCGGCATCCGAGGCGGTGGTGAATCCCGGGCCGCGCCGCGGCTCCTCACCCTGCTGGTACGCCTTCGCGGCCGCGTTCGCTCTCACGTCCGCGGCCTCGTTCAGGGGGTGACCGGCGTGCCCCTTCACCCACGAGAACGTCACGTCGCGGCCGCGCATCGCCTCGTCGATGTCCTCGAGCAGATCCCGGTTGAGCACGGGAGCGCCGTCGGCTTTGCGCCAGCCGCGGCGCTTCCAGCCTGGCATCCACTTGGTCACGGCGTCGATGACGTATCGGCTGTCGCACTCGATGACGAGCTTCTCGTCGGTGCCGGCCGTGGCGCGCAGCAGTTCGAGCACGGCCCGCAGCTCGCCCTGGTTGTTGGTGCCGTGCGGGGAACCGCCGGCCGCCCAGCGGTCGTCGTCGATGTACCAGGCCCAGCCGTTCGGGCCCGGGTTGCCGAGGGCGGAGCCGTCTGCGGCCGCGGTGATCGTCATCCTTCAACCGTACGATGCCGGACGGGCGGTGCCGCACGGGCGGTGCCGTCCGCATTGGTAACGTCGAGGGCATGACCGCCCTCGTCTTGAAGTACGCCATCGTCTTCGTCGTGGGCGTGCTGCTGCTCGGAATGGTGCTGTGGGGACGCCGGCGCCCGAACC
>JAPSIX010000129.1 GCA_031178475.1 Microbacterium sp.
CCGGTACCCGGCGCCAAGACGATCTCCGGCCTGGCCATCGACGACGACGGCCGACTGTGGGGGATCGCGGACGGACGGACCGTCTTCGAGTTCGACCTCGAGCGCGGTGAGACGGTCCGCACCATCCTGGTGGACGGCAACGTTCCGATCGACCGGTACGGCGACGACCACCGGCTGCTGTTCGACCACGGACGACTGTTCGCCTCTCTGGCGCACCGTCTCGCCGTGATCGACACCCAGACGGGCACGGTCACGACGCTGTACGGCAGGGGCAGCGGGCGCGGCGACGGCGTCACCAACGTCCACGAGCTCGCTCAGGACCGGCACGGCGACCTGTACGTGGTCGGCTCCGGAACCCACCTGGTGCGCTACGACGTGCCCGAGGACGTCACGCCGCCCGAGGTCTCCGCTCGCACGGGCGATGCCGTGGCGAGCAACGGCGCCGCAGTGTGGCTGGAGGCGACCGACGACTCCGGTGCCGCGCCTCGGATCGACTACCGATTCGACGGCGGAGAGTGGCGGGAGTACGCCGGCGAGAAGCTCCTGGTGAAACAGGGCGCTTCGCTGGAGTACCGCGCGATCGACGAGGCGTGGAACACGTCGCCGCTGGAGCAGTACAGCCGCTGACCGCTCACAGAGAAGGGGCCATGTCCACCCGCCGCCCGGCTGGTGGACATGGCCTCTTTCCGTGGGATGCAGCCCGGTCCTCTTCGGTTCCCGCGCCGTCATGGATGGCGCCGGATCAGCGCCCCAGCGGGAACCAGCCGAGATCGGTGCCGTACATGCCCCAGGTGCCGTTGCGCTTGGGGACGGTCGCGAACGTCGCGTTGTTGTACCAGCCCGCAGGTACGCCCTCGTAGAGGCGCGTGGGGGCGTCGGCAGGGCGCGCGGCCGAAGGCAGCTCGTCGATGGCCAGAGCCCAGTGCACCCATGAGAACACGCGCCCGTCCATCGTTCCCAGTCCGCCGTACCCGCCGAGTTCCCCCTGGCCGGTCACCTGTCCGGTGCCGAGGTCGAGCGACAACCAGATCCGCGGGCGCCGGCAGAGCGCGTACAGGGTACGGCCGACGACGAGCACGTTCTCGTAGCTCTTCACCGCCGCGATCGGTTCGGCACGCCAGAGCACTTCACGCGTGGCGAGGTCGATGGCAGCCAGTTGTGCGGTCGCTCGTCGTGGGGTGCTCGAGCCTTCCGCGTACGTGTCGCCCGCTGCGTACCCGATGCCGTCGGCGATGGTGAAGCCGCGCACCTGTTGGTCAGGCAGCACGTCGCGCAGCACCTGTGTCTCGCCGGTCGATGCGTTGACGAACGAGACACCGCCGTTGAACACGCGCTGCTTCGCTGTCGTCCCGATCACCAGTTGGTTGCGGGGCGCGTCGAAGTGCATGTTCATCGGGCGCATCTGCTCGTTGTCGATGGTCGTGAGCTTCGTGACGCCCAGCGTGTTCGAGTCGATCCGCACCACATCGGTGCTCGGGTACAGCGCGAGGTACACCGACCCGTCTGGGCCTTGCGTGATCGACTTGGGCTCGCCGTTGACGTGGATCCGCCTGGTGCGGTGCTTCGGCGCCGGCGCGCCCGGAATTGCCGGAGTGCGCAGCTGATCATGCACTGTCAGCGCGCTGTGTCCGCCCACCCACACGGCTCCCGAGGTGTGCGCGAGCATCGACTGCGCGGGCTCGGGGTACCCGAAGCTGTCGGCACTCTCCCACACCTGCGCCTCGCCGGACGGCTGCATGCGCCAGAACTGGCCGAGTCCGGTGGCTCCGACGAAGGATCCATCGGGACGCTGTTCGAACGCGGTGTTCTCCACGTCGTGGTACGGAGTGCCGATCTTCTCCAGATTCGATTCGGCCACGCGGTAGACGTTCGTCGTGGTGCGCGCGAGCGCGTAGACGGATCCGTCCGCGGCGGCGAACAACTTGTCGATGTAGCGGTCCTCCGGGGCGATCGTCCGCGCAACCCGCTCGCTGCCGTCCGGGCGCATCGAGATGACCTCACGCCCGCACGAGATGTACAGAAGCCCCCCGGCCGCGGCGAGACCGAGCACACCCACGGGCGACGGCGACAGCAACGGGGTCATGTCGACGGGGGCGCTGCCGTCGCGCGGGTAGGCATTCAGCTGACCGGGCGCCGCTGTCGCGGCGTACACGTTGGTCTCATCGCTCGCGATCGCGGTGCAGTACATCGATGTGCCGACCCGTCCGAGGTCGGTCACAGCTCCAGTGGAACGCGACACGCGGAGCAGACGGCAGGCCGGATAGGTGCCGACGAGCAAGTCATCTCCGTCGAGCACGATGTCGTACGCCCATGTGGTCGCGCCGCCGACGGTCGCGAACGCGACCACCTCACCGCTGGCCGGATCGAACCGCCAAAGCGACGGGCTCGCGGCGATCCCGAGGTACACGTACTTGTCGTCGGCCCGCGCGGAGACGCTGCCGGTGGCTGCACCGAGATCGAGATCGTGCGTGCTGATGTGCGCTCCGGTGTTCAGGTCGAACGTGCCAACACGCAGCAGCTTCTTGTCGGTGACGAAGCGGGAAAGCAAGTGCACTCGATCGCCCTGCACCGCAGCGCCCCGCACGGCCGAGGTCAATGCCGCGGGCCCGTAGAGAGTCGGGATCAGCCTGTCGAGCGGATGCGGAGGAGGTGCGGCCGTCGCGGTGCCGCCGAAGCCGGCCGCCAGGGTGAGGCCACCGACCACGCCCGCGCCGAGCAGCTGACGTCGACTCCAGCAGATTCTGTCATTCACGGAACTCTCCTTCATTGGCGTTCTCTTCATCGGGGATTACGCTCTCGACGCGGCGCGGTCAGCCCATCGTCGCCATTTGGGCCCGCGTCACCGCGTGGCACAGCGTCTCGCCGGCAGCGAGGGCCGCGAGCTCATCGGCGACGATCCGCCCCTGCTGCAGTCGACCCTCGTGCGTGCCGGCGGCACGGTGTGGAGTGAGGAGCACATTGGGCACTGTGCGGAACGCGGAGTCGACACCGAGCGGCTCCTCGTCGAAGACGTCGATCGCGGCCGAGATCCGGCCTGTGCGGAGTTCGGCGAGGAGGGCCGCTTCGTCGACCAGCCAGGAGCGCGCGGTGTTGACCAGCCCCGCGCCGTCGGGCATGAGCGTGAGCTCGCGCGCGGCGATGAGATGGCGGGTCTCGGGCAAGCTGGGTGCGTGCACGGCGACGATCAGCGACCGCTGCAGCGCGTCGTCCAGCTGGCAGAGTTCGGCGCCCAGCGCCGCCGCCTCCGCGGGATCGACCGTCGGATCGACCAGCAGCGGGCGCGCCCCCAGAGCCCTGATCATCTCGAGGTAGGCGCGACCCGTGCGCGACGCCCCGATCACGGCGATGGGCGCATCGCGGATCTCGTGCTGTACGCCGACGGCGGCCGGGTCGTACCAGCCGCCGCTGCGCAGCGCCTCGTGCATCTGCGGGATGCGATGCAGCAGCGCGAGCGTGAAGGTGAGCGACACCTCGGCGACCGGGCGGGCCATGGCCGCACCGGCCTGGGTGACGATCACTCCCCGCTCCCAGAGCGCATCGGTCACGAGCGCCCTGATGCTCGCGCCGGTGTGCGCGACCAGCTGGACAGACGGCAGCGACGCCAGCAGGTCCGCGTCGAAGGCGGGCGCTCCCCAACTCGTGATCACCACGCGCACGGCGGAGCGCTCGGTCACGTCGGCGATGTCGTCGACCCGAACGAACCCGCCGCCGAGCGCACGGGCCGCGTCGTGGAGGCGCTCGTGATCGGCGGCGGAGAAGAACTCCTGCATCAGCGCTTCGGAGACGGCCGCAACGACCGTGGGCGCGCTCAGCTCAGCCATGCGTCCCGACGCTCCGCGATGAAAAGATCGTCGTGCAGTTGCGGGTACGCCTTCCGCACGCGCTCGATCTCCGCAGCTTGACCGGGCGAGAGACCCTCATCGGGATCGAGGCACCACACGCCCTCCAACAGCCCCTGCTGGCGCAGCACCTCGTGCACGCCCGCGATCACCCCGCGGAAGTCGTTGCCCGGGTCGAAGACCGCCTGATTGACGTCGACCATGTCGGCCGAGGCGGCGCCGAGCTCACGGTAGGCCTGCAGATCGCCGGTCACCGCGCGATGCGCCTGATCCAGCATCCGCACCGCCGCTCGCGTGCCGACCGCCCATTGGCCCAGCAGGCCGCCCACGAACCGCATGGTGCGCGGCCCTTCGGGTGAGTCGACGTGGAACTCGGCGAGCAGATCGGCGACAATCGCGTCGTCGTTGCCGGTGTACAGCGCGATCTCGTCGGCGCGGCCGGACTCGGCCACGCCGCGGACCAGCTCCAGGGTGCGATAGCGGTCGAACGGCGCGGACTTCACGGCGACCACCGACGGGATCTGGGCGAACTCACGCCAGAAGACCCGATCGAGCACCGGCCCGCCGATCGCTTCCTGAAGGTAGAAGCCGATCACCGGGAGCACCTCACCCACCGCGCGAGCACGGTCCAGCAGCAGCGCCTCGTCGGCGCCCGGCACCCGGGGGCTGACGAGCACGGCGTCGTAGCCGAGGGAACGTGCCAGCTCAGCCTCCGCCACGGCCTGCGCGGTGCTGCCGGCCACGCCGGCGACGCGCACCACGCTGTCGTCCGCACGCGCGTCCAGCTCTTCCGCGGCGAGCGCGAGCACGGGCTCGAACAGCGCATGCTCGCGGTCGCGGATCTCGAACTGCGTGGTGTGCACGCCGACGGCGATCCCGCCGGCCCCGGCATCGAGGTAGTAGCGGGTCAGGGCGCGCTGCCGGCGTTCGTCGAGCTTGCGTTCGGCCGTCAGCGCCAGCGGATGCGCCGGCATCACGGCGCCGCGAGCGAGCGTGCTCGCGGCCGCCGGCCGGAGCACCGAGCTTGCGGGCATCAGAACTTCCCGTCCCGCACGGCCCACTTCGTGGGCTTGCCGATCAGCGGCAGACCGTCTCGCAGCCAGGCCGCCTGCCACCTGATGAGGGTCTCGGCGGGCACCGCTGGGTATCCGAACAGCGCCATGCAACGCCGAGCATCGCTGAGCAGTGCGGTGGGCTGCGGCTCGTCGGCGAAGGTCACCTCACGCTCGAGCAGCGCGCCGAAGCCGCGCGCGATGGACTCCACGCTCAGCAGCTCGGGCCCGGTGAGGTTGACGGTGAACACGTCCGACGAGGCGTGCACCAGACTGCGCAGCACGACCTCGTTGGCATAGCCCTGCCACACGACGTTCACGTTCGCGGTGGCGAGCGACACCGGATCGCCGTCCAGCACGGCTCGGCCGATGTCGGCGAGCACGCCGTATCGCAGGTCGACCGCGTAGTTCAGGCGGATCACCGACACCTTCGTGCCGCGCTCCTGGGCGCCGAACTCGAACACGCGCTCACGCCCGAGGCACGACTGCGCGTACTCGCCGATCGGCGCCGG
>JAPSIX010000130.1 GCA_031178475.1 Microbacterium sp.
GTGGAACCTCGGCTCCGCGATGGACCGGGCCATCGCCGCACTCGACGCCAACCCCCGACCCGACGCGACCCCGATCAGCTAGCCGCCCAGGCGCGCAAGCGATCCAGCCCCCACGTCGTCACGATTCGCTCGGCCGGAACGCCGTTGCTCTCGGCGCGCTCCGCGCCGTGATCCAGCAACGACAACTGGCCCGGTGCGTGCGCGTCGGAGTCGATGGAGAACAGGCACCCCTCCGCCATCGCCACGGCGATGAGGTCATCGGGCGGATCCTGACGCTCCGGCCGAGAGTTGATCTCCACCGCAACCCCGTTCTCCGCGCACGCGGCGAACACCGCAGCGGCGTCGAACTGAGACTGCGGGCGGGTGCCGCGGGACCCCTGCACCAGCCTTCCCGTGCAGTGTCCGAGCACGTTCACGTACGGACTTGAGACGGCGGCGATCATCCGGGCGGTCATCGGCCCGGCATCCATCCTCAGCAGGGAATGCACGGATGCCACGACGATGTCGAGCTCATCGAGCAGCTCGGGTTCCTGGTCCAGCCCGCCGTCGTCAAGGATGTCGACCTCGATCCCCGCCAGCACGGTGAGTCCGTCGCGCGACGCTCCTCTGACCAGCGGGATCTGCTCACGCAGCCGCTCGGCGGACAGCCCGCGCGCGACCTTCAACCGGGGCGAATGATCAGTGATCGCCAGATACTCGTGCCCCAGCGCCGCCGCGGCGGCCGCCATCGTCTCGATCGGCGTCGTGCCGTCCGACCAGTCGGTGTGCGCGTGCAGGTCGCCACGGAGCTTCCGGCGCAGCACCGACTCGTGCTCCGGCTCGACGGCCGCGCGCAACTCGACGAGATAGTCCGGCACGCGCCCTTCCTGCGCCTGACGGATCACCTCGAACGTCGACGAGCCGATGCCCTTCGCCGCCCGGAGACGCACCGGATCTGCCACGACGTCCGCGGACAGCTCTCCGAGAACCGCAGCAGCCTGCCGAAACGCCTTGGCCCGATACCGTGACGCGCGCTCGCGCTCGAGAAGCGTCGCGATCTCGAGCAGCGCGTCGACGGCGTCCATCGCTCAGTCCACCCGCTCCTGGGTGATGCGCACCCACTCCTCCAGCTTGGCCGCCGCTCTGCCGTCATCGACGGCCTGCGCCGCACGCTCGTAGGCGTCCTTCAGCCGCTCGACGATCGGCACCTGCGTCAGCGCGGCGTCGTGCGAGAGCTCGTAGGCGACGATCCCGGCTGCCGCGTTCAGCAGCACGATGTCGCGCACCGCCCCCGACTCGCCGCCCAGCGTCCTGCGCAGCACGGCCGCGTTGTGCTCGGGAGAGCCGCCGACGAGGTCGTCGAGATCGGCGAGCGGGATGCCGAGATCGCGCGGATCGAGATCGTGCTCGTGGATGTCACCGCGCACGACCTCCCAGATGCGGCTGTGGCCCGTGGTGGTGAGCTCGTCGAGCCCGTCGTCGCCGCGGAACACGAGCGCGGTCGCGCCGCGGGTGCGGAACACGCCCGTGATGAGCGGGACGCGGTCGAGCTGGGCGACGCCCACGGCGTTCGCCTCCGCGCGGGCCGGGTTGCAGAGCGGACCGAGCATGTTGAAGACGGTCGGCACGCCGAGCTCGGAACGCACGGTGCCGGCGTGGCGGAAGCCGGGGTGGAAGGCTGCAGCCCACGCGAACGTGATCCCGGTGCGGTCGAGGACGGATGCCACTCGGCCAGGGTCCAGGGAGATGTCGAGCCCGAGCGCGGACAACACGTCGGACGAGCCGGACGACGAGCTCGCGGCGCGATTGCCGTGCTTGACCACGGGGATGCCCATCGAGCCGATGATGATGGCGGCGGTGGTGGAGACGTTGACCGTGCCGATTCGGTCGCCGCCTGTGCCGACGATGTCGAGCACGTCCGACGACACCGGCAGCGGCACCGCTGCCTCGAGGATCGCGTCACGGAAGCCGACGATCTCGTCGATCGTCTCCCCCTTCGCGCGCAGCGCCACCAGGAAGCCCGCCAGCTGCGCCTCACCGACGTTACCCTGCATCACCTGGCGCATCGCCCAGGTCGACTCCCACACGCTCAGGTCGCGTCGCTGCAAGAGAGAGGAGAGGACGTCGGGCCAGGTGAGAGTGTCCGCCATGTCACAGATCCTAACGGCGGCATACGACGCGCAAGGATTCGCAGGCGTTTCTTAGCTCGTCCTAAGTAGCGAACCAGGGAAACGGGCCACTGGGGTGCAAGAATCGCCATCGCGGATCGGCCATAATGGAGGGGTGACCACCTCAGCGACGTATGCCCCGGCTGCCCGAACCATCAAGCGGCCCAATCCGGTAGCTGTCGGCACCATCGTGTGGCTCGGCAGCGAGGTGATGTTCTTCGCGGGACTCTTCGCGATCTACTTCACCCTCCGTAGCACCTCCCCCGAACTGTGGGGCGAGCGCACGGGTCTTCTGAACGTGACCTTCGCGGCGGTGAACACCGCGATCCTGGTCGCCTCGTCGTTCACCTGCCAGATGGGCGTGTTCGCGGCTGAGGACCTGCAGCCGTACAAGATCGCCCGCGGCCAGGTGAACAGCACCGGTCGGAGGCGCCTGTTCGGCTGGGGAATGGTCGAGTGGTTCTGGCTCACGTTCTTCCTCGGCGCCATCTTCGTCTGCGGCCAGGTGTGGGAGTACGCCCAGCTCGTCGCCGAGGGGCTGCCCATCCAGGCCGACTCCTACGCTTCCGCCTTCTACATCACGACCGGCTTCCACGCCCTGCACGTGACAGGCGGCCTCATCGCGTTCCTGCTCGTGATCGGACGGGCCTACGCCGTCAAGAACTTCACCCACAAGGAGGCGACCTCCTCGATCGTCGTGTCGTACTACTGGCACTTCGTCGATGTCGTGTGGCTTGTGCTGTTCGCCGTCATCTACTTCCTGAAATAAGAGCGGAGCGATTTTCCGAAATGGCACGAGAGAAGAAGCGCCGCTCCCGCGGCCGTCGCAGTCCCCTCGCCGCTGCCGCCCTGATCGGGGCCGGTCTGCTGCTCACCGGCGGCGCGTACGCCGGCGCGTCGGCGGCCATCGCGTCGTCGGACACGCAGACCGCCGCCGGGGCTGAACTGACGGTCGAGGACGGCCAGAAGCTGTTCGTCGCGAACTGCGCGACCTGCCATGGTATCGACCTGGAGGGCTCCGACGCAGGTCCCAGCCTCATCGGCGTCGGCGAGCTGGCGGTCGAGTTCCAGGTCGCCACCGGCCGCATGCCGCTGCAGATGCAGGGGCCGCAGGCTCCGCAGAAGCACCCGCAGTTCACGGACGCGCAGATCCGCGCGATGGCGGCCTACGTGCAGTCCGTGGCGCCCGGGCCGAGCTACCCCGACGAGAAGATCCTCGACGGCGAGGGCGACGTGTCCCACGGCGCCGAGCTGTTCCGCATCAACTGCGCGATGTGCCACAACGTCGCGGCAGCCGGTGGCGCCCTCACCGAAGGCAAGTACGCCCCTGCGCTGACGTCCACCAGTGCCCTGCACATCTACGCGGCCATGGTCACCGGCCCGCAGAACATGCCTGTCTTCGGCGACATGAACCTGACCCCCGAGGACAAACGCGACCTCATCTCCGCCCTGCTGTACCAGCAGGAGGCGGTTCAGGTCGGCGGCTTCACGCTCGGCTCCCTCGGCCCCGTCTCGGAGGGCCTCTTCATCTGGATCTTCGGTATCGGCGCTTTGGTCGCCCTCACCGTGTGGATCACGGCGAAGTCCAACTGACGCACTTTCATCGAAGACTTACGTACGAGGAGCACCATGGCTTACGACGACGACACGCAGGCTCTTGACAGGGCCTACCAGCCCTCTCCGGGGCTGGGCGTCGCAGTCAGCGATCCCGCGCAGAACCCGGGAATGCCGCCGCACCGTCAGCGCATGACCGACCAGGACCCGCGTGCGGAGAAGACCGCGGTCCGTACGGTTTACACGCTGTTCTACCTCTCGCTCGCCGGCAGCATCTGGGCCGTGGCGGCGTACATGCTGTTCCCGATCGAGAGCGGCGCGCTCATCGACGTCCGGAACAACAACCTCTTCATCGGTCTGGGCATCGGCTTCGCCCTGCTCGCCCTCGGTCTCGGCGCCATCCACTGGTCGAAGGCGCTGATGTCCGACAAGGAGCACATCGAGCACCGTCACCCCACTCGTGGACGTGACACGACGCGAGAGGCCGCCGTGCAGGCGTTCGCGGACGCGAACGAGGAGTCCGGCTTCGGACGCCGCACCATGATCCGCAACTCGCTGATCGCCGCCGTGGTGGCATCCATCGTGCCGGGCGTCACCCTCTTCCGCGGTCTCGCACCGCACGCGACCCCCGAGAACCCCCTGGCCGGAGATCCGGTCGCGCTGCTCAAGCACACCATGTGGGACACCGGCGTACGCCTGGTCCGCGACCCCGACGGCACCCCGATCCGCGCCGCGGACGTCACGCTCGGCTCGGCCGTGCATGTCATCCCGGACGGGCTGAAGGAGCTGGGTCATGATGGCGGACTCCTCGAGGAGAAGGCCAAGGCGATCGTCCTGCTCATGCGCCTTCGTCCCGAGCAGCTCATCGAGGACGAGGACCGCAAGGACTGGTCGTACGACGGGATCGTCGCTTACTCCAAGGTCTGCACCCACGTCGGGTGCCCGGTCGCCCTCTACGAGCAGCAGACCCACCACCTGCTCTGCCCGTGTCACCAGTCGCAGTTCGACGTGCGCGAGCACGCCAAGGTCATCTTCGGTCCGGCGGCACGTCCGCTGCCGCAGCTGCCGATCGCCGTCGACGATGAGGGCTACCTCATCGCGCAGAGCGACTTCAAGGAACCCGTCGGACCGAGCTTCTGGGAGCGTCATTGAGCACCGCAACTCTTCACGAGGACACCAAGCAGAAGCCGCTCGGCGGCCGATTCGTCGGTGCGACGGCGAACTACCTCGACGAGCGCACCAGCCTGTCGGGCTTCGTCAAGGAACTCGGCCGCAAGATCTTCCCCGACCACTGGTCGTTCATGCTCGGCGAGATCGCGCTGTGGAGCTTCGTGGTCGTGTTCATCTCGGGCACGTTCCTGACGTTCTTCTTCCAGGCGTCGATGGTGCCCACGCACTACACCGGCGCGTATGAGCCGATGCGCGGCATCGAGATGTCGGCGGCGCTCGAGTCGACGCTGCACATCTCGTTCGACCTCCGCGGCGGGCTGCTCGTGCGTCAGATCCACCACTGGGCGGCTCTGACCTTCGTCGCCGGCATCGGCATCCACATGCTGCGCGTGTTCTTCACCGGCGCGTTCCGCAAGCCGCGTGAGCTGAACTGGGTGATCGGCTTCGTGCTGTTCATCCTCGCCATGGCCGAGGGCTTCACCGGTTACTCGCTCCCCGACGACCTGCTCTCGGGCAACGGTCTGCG
>JAPSIX010000131.1 GCA_031178475.1 Microbacterium sp.
ACGGCGGTGTGGAACGCGAGGCTGGCCAGGATCGCGGCCTTCTGCGCCGCGTCGAAGCCCTCGACATCCGCCGTCGGGTCGGCCTCGGCGTATCCGAGCCGCTGCGCGTCCGCGAGCACCTCGGCGAAGTCGGCGCCCTCGCCGTCCATCCGGTCCAGGATGTAGTTGGTGGTGCCGTTCACGATGCCCATGATGCGCACGACCCGGTCACCGGCGAGCGAATCGCGCAGCGGCCGGATGATCGGGATGGCACCGGCGGCGGCCGCTTCGTAGTACACCGACGCGCCGACCCGGTCGGCGGCCTCGAACACCTCCGGCCCGTGCGTGGCGAGCAGCGCCTTGTTCGCGGTGACCACATCGGCTCCGGACCCGAGTCCGAGCAGGATGTGCGTGCGAGCCGGTTCGATGCCGCCCATCAGCTCGATGACGATGTCGGCGCCGGTGATGAGCGTCTCGGCGTCGGTCGTGAACAGCTCGCGGGGCAGCTCCACGTCACGCTGCGCGTCCACGTCGCGCACGGCGATCCCGGCGAGCTCCAGCCGCGCGCCGGCGCGGTCGGCCAGCTCGTCGCCGTGCCGCAGCAGCAGGGATGCCACCTGGGAACCCACCGCCCCCGCTCCCAGCAGCGCCACGCGAAGTCGTCGGTAGTCAGTCATCTGCGCTCCTCAGCATGTCGGTCGTCTCGGTATGCCCCCGGCGCATGCGCGCCTTCCGCACAGCCGGTGCGGTCACTGGCCGACCCCGGCATCGCGCGCCAGCAGGTCGGCGATCGTCTCGCCCCGCACGATGACGCGGGATGCGCCGTCGGCGACAGCGACCACGGGCGGGCGGGGGACGTGGTTGTAGTTGCTGGACAGCGGCGCGCAGTACGCACCGGTCGCGGGGACGGCGAGCAGGTCCCCCGGGGCGACGTCGCCCGGCAGATACTCGTGGTCGACGACGACGTCCCCCGACTCGCAGTGCTTGCCCACCACCCGGGCGAGCACCGGCTGCCCTGCGCCGGTGCGCGAGGCGAGCCGGGCGGAGTACTGGGCGCCGTACAGCGCTGAACGGGGGTTGTCGCTCATGCCTCCGTCGACGCTGACGTATCGTCGGATGCCGGCATCCAGCACCACGTCCTTGATCGTGCCGACCTCGTAGACGGTGACGCCGGCGGTGCCGACCACGGCACGGCCGGGTTCGAACGACAGAGCCGGGACGGGGATGCCTCGCGCAGCGCAGCCCTCGGCGACGACGGCGACAATGTCCGAAGCCAGCTCGGCGATCGGCGTGGGGTGGTCGGCGCGCGTGTAGGCGATGCCGAAGCCGCCGCCGAGGTTGAGCTGGGGCACGTCGCCGTCGGCCAGCAGCAGCTCGTGCAGGTCGAGCACGCGCGACGCCGATTCGCGGAATCCGGCGGCACCGAAGATCTGCGAGCCGATGTGGCAGTGCAGACCCGCGAACTCGAGCCCCGGCACCTCCCGGATGCGTGCCACGGCGGCGGGCGCGTCGCCGAGCGGGAAGCCGAACTTCTGGTCCTCGTGGGCGGTGGCGAGGAAGTCGTGCGTCTCGGCGTGCACGCCGCTGTTGACCCGCAGCAGCACGCGCTGGGTGCGTCCGAGGCGGGCCGTGATCGCGGTGAGCCGTTCGATCTCGATCTCACTGTCGACGATGATCGTCCCGACGCCCACCTCGACCGCGCGCTCCAACTCGGTGGACGATTTGTTGTTGCCGTGGAAGCCGAGGATGCCGGCATCCGCGCCCGCCGCCAGTGCCACCTCGAGTTCTCCGCCGGTGCAGACGTCGACGTTCAGGCCCGCTTCGGTCACCCAGCGCACGATCGCCGTGTTCAGCAGCGCCTTACCGGCGTAGTAGACACGGGCTGTCGAGCCGTGCGCGCGGGCGGCGGCGGCGAAGGCATCGCGCACGGCCGCTGCCCTCGCACGCACCTCGCCCTCGTCGATGACGAGGAGGGGGGTGCCATAGGTGCGGGCGAGCTCGCCCACGCCGATGCCGCCGATGATGACCTGGCCTTCTTCGTCTCGACGAGCGGATGCCGGCCACACCGACGCGACCAGATCGTTCGCATCTTCGGGCACGGTCAGCCAGTCCGGGGCGTACGAGGAGGCAGGGTAATGCACGGAGCACCAATCGTGTGGGGGGTCCTCGCACGGGAGCGGGCACGGCGAGGCTGACCCCGATTCTAGGGCACCGTCGCGCCCTGGCCTGTCAACCCCTCCGTCCCCATCCGTGGCCGCCGGATAGGGTGGGCGATCATGAAGCCGGAAGGGTCGAAGCAGCCGGGACTGGTGGCGCGCATCATGGCGGCGGTGATCCGCTGGGCGCTGAAGTGGCGGGCGGTGCGGGCCGTCCTGCTCTACGTCGAACGCCGCGGGCCGGTGCTCGCCGACGCGGTGACCTACCGGGCGCTGTTCAGCGTGTTCGCGGGGGTGCTGCTCGGCTTCTCGATCGCCGCGCTCTGGCTCTCCGGCGACGACGTGGCGTGGAACGCCGTCGTGTCGGCCGTCGACTCCGCTGTGCCGGGGCTGATCAAGACGGAGGGCGGGAACGGGGTGGTCGATCTCGACGCGATCCGCGCACCGGCAGGGCTGTCGATCGCCGGGATCATCTCGCTGGTCGGTCTGATCGTGTCGGCACTGGGCGCCATCGGGTCGTTGCGCATCGGCATCCGCACGATGGCGAGCACCATGACGGTGGATGTCGCCTGGTACCTGGTGGTGCTGCGGAACCTGACGCTCGCCGTCATCGTCGCCGGCACGTTCGCCGCGGCGGCGGCGATCACGTTCACGGGTGAGCTGCTCGTGAACTGGTTCGCCGCGCTCGTCGGTCTGCCGGAGGATTCCGGCGTGGTGTTCTGGTCGGTGCGGGTGCTGTCGCTGGTAGCCGTCTTCGCGCTGGACGCGGTGCTGATCGCCGCGGCCTTTCGCACGCTCTCGGGCCTGCGTCCCTCCGCGCGGTCGCTGTGGAGCGGGGCGGCCGTCGGCGCCGTGGGGCTGCTCGTGCTCCAGGAGCTGTCGGGGCTGTTCGTCGGCGGGGCGAAGACGAACCCGCTGCTCGCCTCGTTCGCGTCGCTTCTCGCGCTGCTGCTGTGGCTGAATTTCTCCACGCAGGTGATCCTGCTCGCCAGCGCCCTCATCTCCACCGCCGTGGAGGAGGAGCGCGACCGGGTCGCCGAGCGATACGGCGCGCAGACCCTCGCCGAGCACGCCCTGCGCCGGGCGGAGCAGGACGTGCAGACCGCGACGGCAAGCCTGCGCGTCGCCCAGGAGGCGGTCGCAGAGGAGCGCCGAGGCTCGTCAGCCTGAGCAGGACCCGTTCTCGAGCAGGGACGGGTCGAGAGTGATGCGGCCGTCAGCGACGATCTCGGCGACCGCCCGGTGTCCGTCGATGCGCAGCCCGGTCAGCGTGATGCCCGCCGGGAGCCGGTCGGCGATGCACACCCGGTGGGTGTCGGCGAGCGCCCTGCCCGCGCGTCCCAGTACGGCGGCCAGCTGCTGCAGATCGATCTGGTTGCCCGCGATGCTCGCCGCCACCGGCGTGAGCAGCAGCGCTCCGGCATCCGCTCCCGGCTCAGCCGTCAGTGCGACCGGCACCGACTGGCCGAACAGCTGCACGCTGCCGCTGACGGTGACGTGCGGTTCGTCGAGGGCGATCTCCTCGACCGGCAGCTCCGACGCGCCGAGGAGGTTCTGCAGCTCGCCCTGGTCGATCGCCACCGTCCCCGACGCGGATCCGATCTCGCCGCCGCCCAGCGGCACGGCGGTCGCGGTGACGTCGGCCGAGCCGGTGACGCCTCCGATGGTGACCCGCTCGGATGTCAGGCGCAGCTCATCGAACGAGCCGGAGATCAGCTGCGGCAGCAGGATGCCCGGCACCTCGACGCCGAGCTCTTGATCGGCAGGCAGCGCGAGCCGCTCGATCACGATCGAGCGCACCACGCCGGGCACGATGGCGCGCGCGGCGAACTCCGCGGCGACGACGAGGGCGGCGAGCACAAGGAGCACGACGGCGAGTGCGATCCACCCCCGCCTGCGTCGCGCGGCGTGCGCCCTCACCGTCACATCCGCTCGGGAGCGGACACGCCGAGCAGGTGCAGACCGTTGCGCAGCACCTGCCCGGTGGCGTCGTTGAGCCACAGCCGAGTGCGGTGCACCGTTTCGATCGATTCGTCACCCCGAGGGATGATCCGGCAGTTGTCGTACCAGCGGTGATAGAGCCCTGCGAGCTCCTCGAGGTAACGCGCGACGCGGTGCGGCTCGCGCACCTCGGCGGCGAAGCCGACCACACGGGGGAACTCCTGCAGAGCGCCGAGCAGGGCCGACTCCGTCTCGTGGGTCAGCAGCTCGGGGGCGAACTCGGAGCGGTCCACACCGGAGTCGGCGGCGTTGCGCGCGACGTTGTGCGTGCGGGCGTGCGCGTACTGCACATAGAAGACCGGGTTGTCGTTGGTGCGCTTCTGCAGCAGCTCGGGATCCAGCGCGAGCGGCGAGTCGGCCGGGAAGCGCTCGAGCGAGTAGCGCAGCGCGTCGGTGCCGAGCCATTCGCGCAGGTCGTCCATCTCGATGATGTTGCCCGCCCGCTTCGACAGCCGCGCGCCGCCGACCGAGACGAGCTGGCCGATCAGCACCTCGATGTCCTTGTCGGGGTCGTCTCCGGCAGCGCCCGCGAGGGCCTTCAGACGATGCACGTAACCGTGGTGGTCGGCGCCGAGGAGGTAGATCTTGTGCTCGAATCCGCGGTCGCTCTTGTCGAGGTAGTACGCCGCGTCGGCGGCGAAATAGGTGTACTCACCGTTCGAGCGGCGGATCACGCGGTCCTTGTCGTCGCCGAAGTCGGTGGTGCGCACCCAGATGGCGCCGTCCTGGTCGAACACGTGGCCCTGCGCGCGCAGGCGTTCCACCGCACGGTCGACGAGGCTCTGGCCGCCGTCCTCAGCCGGCGCCTGCAGGGTCCGCTCGGAGAACCAGACGTCGAAGTCGACGTTGAACTTCGCCAGCGATTCCTTCTGCTCGGCGAGCTGGTACTCGTAGCCGAGCTCGCGCGCGACGAGCTGCTGATCCTCCGCCGGCAGATCCAGGAAGTCGGGACGCGCGGCGATGACGCGCTGGGCGAGGTCGGCGATGTAGCTGCCGACGTAGCCGCCCTCGGGGGTCGGCTCCCCCTTGGCCGCCGCGACGATGGACGCAGCGAAGCGCTGCATCTGGGCGCCGGCGTCGTTGATGTAGAACTCGCGGGCGACCCGCGCACCCGAGGCCGCCAGCAGCCGGGCGATCGCGTCGCCGAGCGCCGCCCATCGCGTGTGGCCGATGTGCAGCGGACCGGTCGGATTGGCGCTGACGAACTCGACGTTGATCGAACGGCCCGCCTGCGACT
>JAPSIX010000016.1 GCA_031178475.1 Microbacterium sp.
CGTCCATGGGGTCGACGAAGTAGCTGGAATATTCCGGCAGGACCACCACCAGCGCGCCGCGCGCCGCGGCATCCGCCACCTGCTCCACCACGCGCCGGCGGTTCTCCGCACGCGACGATCCGGGCGCGAACTGGCAGACGGCGACGAGCGGCAATGTGGACATGCCTCCATCCTGCCTCGATTCGACGTGTCCCGGGCGGCGTGTTAGGCTTTCATACGTGCCGCGGGGTGGAGCAGTTCGGTAGCTCGCCGGGCTCATAACCCGGAGGTCGCAGGTTCAAATCCTGTCCCCGCAACAAGAAAGATTCAGGCCCGGTCCGCAAGGATCGGGCCTGAATCTTTTTCTGCTGCCCCGGCGCTCGTGCGTAGGGCTGCAAAGACGAAGATGCCGGCCACCCGAATGGATGGCCGGCATCTTCTTCTTCGCTCACTCCCCGGCTTGCTCCGAGAGTGCCAACAGCTTCTCGATCGCGGCGGCGAGCTTCTTGTCCTCCGCGGCGAACTTCTCCAGGTCGCCGGCCTTCAGCGCCGCCTCACGCGCGGCGAGCGCGTCTCTGGCTTCCGCGAGCGCCGCCCGCTCGGCATCCGCTGGCTCGGTCGGCGTCTCGCCGCCCTCCCCCGGCGTGCCGCCCTGCTCGGGATCGGTGGGCTCGACATCCTCATCGCCGGCACCCGCGCCGGCGTCGCCGTCGAAGAGCACGTCCAGCGCTTCGGTGAGCGTGTCCTCGAACGCGACCCGATCACCGAACGCGACCAGGACCTTGCGCAGGTTCGGCAGCCTGGTGCCTTCGGACGACTGCACGAACACGGGCTGCACGTACAGCAGACCGCCGCCGACGGGCAGCGTCAGCAGGTTCCCGTATTCGACGTCGGACTTGCCGAGCGAAAGGACGTTGAGCTGATCGGCGATCGCGGTGTCGGAGTCGAACGCGTTCTGCACCTGGCCGGGCCCGGGAACGGTCGTCGACGTGTCGATCTCGAGCAGGCGCAGCTTGCCGTAGCCCTCAGCCTTCTCGCCCGCCGTCGATCCGGCATCCGAATCCACCGCCAGGTACCCCATCAGCACCTCTCGACTCTCACCCTGCTGGGCCGCCGGGATGAACGTGGAGAACATCGAAAAGCGTGGAGCGTCCTGTCCGGGCATCTGCATCGTCAGGTAGTACGGCGGCTGCAGCCTGTCCTCGGCACGCGGGTCGGTCGGCGTCTGCCAGCGGTTGTCCTCCTGCGCGAAGGAGCGGGCGTTGTCGATGTGGTAGACCCCGAGGATCGAGCGCTGCACCTTGAACAGGTCGGTGGGGTAACGCACGTGGCTCATCAGGTCGGCCGACATCTCGCTGACCGGCTTCAGCGTCGACGGGAAGATGTTCTGCCACGCCTTGAGGATCGGGTCCTCGGCATCCCACGCGTACAGCGTCACCGAGCCGTCGTACGCGTCGACGGTCGCTTTGACGGAGTTGCGGATGTAGTTGACGTTGTCGAACGCGACAGCGGATGCCGGGGTGCGCGAATCGGCGATCGCGTCGCGCAGGCTCACCGTCGTCGAGTACGGATAGCTGGAACTGGTCGTGAAGCCGTCCACGATCCAGACGATCCGCCCGTCCACCACGCTGGGGTACGCGTCCTGATCGAGCGTCAGGTAGGGCGCCACCTTCTCCACGCGCGTGCGCGGGTCGCGGTCGTACAGGATCTGCGACTCGGAGTTGACGAGGTTCGAGAACAGGATCTGCTCCGACTGGAACTTCAGCGCGTACAGCAGCTTGCGGAAGGTGTTCCCGACGCGCGGGCCACCGTCGCCCTTGAACGTCGTCTTCGTGTCGTTCGCGCCGTCCTGGCCGCGCGGGTAGTCGATCTCGACCGGCTCGTCACCGTCCGGCGCGCCGACGATGGAGTACTCGGGTGAGGACTCGCCGAAGTAGACGCGCGGCTCGAACTGCTCGCTCTCGGTGAGGAAGCCCGACGACGGGATGCCCTGCTCGAGGAACACCGGCTCGCCGTCGCTGTTGCGCTGGTTGCCGGCGAGGGCGACCAGGCCGTAGCCGTGCGTGTAGACCGCCACACGGTTGTTCCAGCTGTCACCACCGCCGAGCCTGGTCATGTCGAGGTCTCGAACCGAGACGACGGTGTCCTGCATCTCGCCGTCGATCTCGTAGCGGTCGACGTCCAGCGGCTGGGCGAACTGGTAGTAGGAGCGGTACTGCTGCAGCTGACGCACGGTCGGGCCGATCACGGCGGGATCCATGATGCGCACGGATGCCGTCGTCGCGGCGTCTTCACGCAGCTGACCCGGCTCGGTGTCGGTGGCCGCCATGTACGGGGTCACCTCCATGTCGGCGACGCCGAACGCTTCCTTCGTGCTGGCGATGTTCCGCTCGTAGAACTCGGCCTGATAGGCGTTCTCGTTCGGCTTCACCTGGAAGGTGGTGACCACCCAGGGATAGCCGACCCCGACCACCAGCGAGGCGACGATGAGCAGCGCGGTCGCCGCGAGCGGGAACCGCCAGCGGCCGATGACGGCGGTCACGAAGAAGAGCAGGGCGACCACGGCCGAGAGGATCGACAGGATCGCGAGCCCGGGGATCGTCGCGTTCACCCCGGTGTACGCGGCTCCGGTGATGCGCCCCTCGGGCGAGACCAGGGTCAGGTACCGGTCGAGCCACAGGCTCGCGGCCTGCACGGCCAGGTAGAGACCGGCGAGTACCGCCAGCTGGATGCGGGCGGGCTTCGAGATGCGCAGTTCGCGCTGGCCGACGCGCACCGAGCCGTACAGGTACGACACCAGGGCGGTGATGATCAGCGACAGCAGCAGCACGGCGCTGACATAGGCCAGCAGCATCGAGTAGAAGGGCATGGCGAACAGGTAGAACCCGGTGTCCACGCCGAACTCCGGGTCGACCGCGTCGGTGGTCACGCCGTTGGCCCACAGCCACACGGTCTCCCAGTTGCCTGCGGCCGCGAAGCCGGCGAAGACGCCGAAGAACACCGGCATCCCCCACATCGCCAGGCGGCGCAGCGGTTCGATGACCTCCTGGTAGCGGTCGAGCTGCGAGCTCAGACGCACGTACACCGGACGCAGCCGGTAGGCGAGCTGGATGCAGACGAAGATCGGTATCGCCATGCCGAGGAACCCGATCACGAACATCGTCGCGGTCGCGATCCACTGCGTCGTCAGCACCGAGGCGAACGTCAGCTGATCGAACCAGAGGTACTCGGTGTACAGCGAGGCGAACACGAAGAACGCTGCGATGAGGGCGGCGATGATCGCCACCGAGATCGAGAGGATGCGTCGGGACGTGCGGGGCGTGGCCGGATTCGGCGCTGAGGTCGTGGTCACCCCTCCATCCTAGGCAGGCTCGCTATGCGCTGGCCCCGGATCGGGGGTCCGATGCCCTCGCCTCCCCCCGAGCGGAGCCGTTCAGCCCTCGCAGGTCGGCAGTTCGGACGTGTCGCCGCCCGCGGCGATCGTCTCGAGGATCTCGAGTGAGTCGTCGAGCGTCTCGGCGGCGAACACCTCCAGGCCGTCCGGCACATGCCCCACGACCTCCCCGCAGTTGCCGCGCGGTGCCAGGAAGTATTCCGCCCCGGCATCCTGCGCCCCGTACAGCTTCTGCCGGATGCCGCCGATGGTGCCGACCGTGCCGGTGGAGTCGATCGTGCCGGTGCCCGCCACCTTCTCGCCGCCGGTGAGCTCGCCCGGGGTCAGCGTGTCGATGATCCCGAGCGCGAACATCATCCCGGCGCTGGGGCCGCCGACGTTGTCGAGCTGCAGGGTGACGTCCACCGGGAAGTCGTACTCGGTGGTGAGCGTGACGCCGATCAGCCAGATGGTCTCGCCGGCGGCATCCTTCGCCTCCTCGGGGACGACCGCAACGGTGCGCGTGCCCGTGCCGTCATCGACCACCAGCTCGATCTCGCCGCCCTCCGCCTGCTGGATGGTCTCGCGCAGAGTGGAGACCGCCTCGATCGGCACCCCGTCGGCGGAGACGATCGTGTCGCCCTCCGAGAGCAGCCCCTCGGACGGGGCCCCTTCGACCGCCTCCACGACCTGCACCCGGGCGCCGACGTCGTAGCCCAGCTCCTTGAGCGCCGCGGCGGTGGCCTCGTGCTGAGAGTCGACCATCAGCGCGGCGTTGCGCTCGTCGCGCTGCTCGGTGCTGACCCCCTCGGGAAACACCGTGTCGATGGGCACGACGGCCTTGGTCCGGTCCATCCAGGCCACCGCCAGCTCGAACCAGCTGGGAGTGCGCTGCCGGTTGCCGACCACCTGCACGGTGGTGAGATCCAGATCCCCGCTGGTCGGATACGTCTCGGCGCCCTCGATGTGGATCAGCGGCACCTCCTCGCCGTCGGCGTTCAGCGCCGCGCCCAGGGTGTCGTACACCGGACCTGGTCGCTGGATGACGTACTGGGTGGGGATGAACGTCAGCCCGACCAGCGCCACGAGCGAGACGCTCAGGCTGGTGACCCCTGTGACGACGCGCCGACTCGGGCGTTGGGACACGGCTGACCTCCGGGCGTTCGCGAGCGGCGTACAGGGGATCCGACGGCTTCGGGGACGAGCACAGGATCGTGTGACTAGCGTAGAGCGCACACGCTACGGGCACGCTGAGAGGGCGATCGCATGGCTGATGACGAACAGAACCCGTCGGACTTCGAGGAGTTCCTGCGTCGCATGATGGCCGGGGGCCAGTTCGACGCGGATGCCATGCGCGAGGCGCTCTCCGGCATGGGAGAGATCGACCCGGCGATGATGGCCGGGTTCATGTCGCAGATGCAGGGTCTGCTCGGCGGCGACCCGTGGGAGAGCGCGAAGCGTCAAGCGCTGCACATCGCGAACCGCGAAGGGCAGGGCATCGCGGACGGCTCGCGCTCCTCGCTGCAGGACGCGTTCGCCCTCGCGGACCTGTGGCTCAGCGAGGCGACGACCATCTCCGAGCTGGCCGCTCCCCCGCAGCCGATGACCAGGGGCGAATGGGTGGAGAAGACCCTTCCGGTCTGGCAGGAGATCGCCGCGCCGGTGTCGACGAGCATCGCCGACGCGCTCACCGGCGCCCTCGAGACCCAGGTGCCGCCCGAGATGCAGGGGATGGTGCAGGGCGCAGGACAGCTCATGCGCAGCCTCGGCGGTTCGCTCTTCGCCGCCCAGTTCGGGCAGGTGCTGGGCAACCTCTCCCGCGAGGTGGTGTCCGGCGGCGACGTCGGCATCCCGGTGCTGCCGGCCGGCACCGCAGCCGTCATCCCGCAGAACATCTCCGCCTTCGGCGAGGGGCTCGAGATCCCCGAAGACCAGATCGCCCTGTACCTGGCCGTGCGCGAACTCGCGTACGCGCGGCTGTACCGGCACGCGAAGTGGCTGCATCTGCACGTGCTGTCGCAGATCACCGACTTCGCGCGCGGCGTGACCGTCGACGTCGAGGCACTCGAGGACGTCGCGAGCCGCCTGGATCCGACGAACCCCGAAGAGCTGCGCGCGGCGATCGAGGGCGGCGCGCTGCTGCCCGAGCAGACACAGACGCAGCGCGAGGCGCTGACCCGGCTGGAGAACCTCGTTGCAACGGTCGACGGCTGGGTGGACGTGGTCACCAACCACGCGATCGCCCGCCTGCCCGACGGCCCGCGCATCGCCGAGGCGGCCCGGCGCCGTCGCGCCGTGGGCGGACCGGCGGAGGACGCACTGGGCGCCCTGGTGGGACTGAAGCTGCGGCCGCGTCGCCTGCGTGAGGCGTCGGCGATGTGGGAGGCGGTGACGGATGCCGTCGGCATCGCCGCCCGCGACTCGCTGTGGGATTACCCCGATCTGATGCCTCACGCGGAGGACATCGACGATCCGGCGCGGCTGATCGGACGGCTGCAGGCCGACGCCCGCGGTGAGACCCCCGTGGCCGACGAGTTCGACGAGGCGCTCGCGCGTCTGCTCGACGGTGACGACTTCGGCGGCTCGACGGAGGACGACCAGCCCGACGATGGCAGGCCGGAGGGCGACCGCCCGGTCTGAGCGTCCGCCCGGTCCGTTCGCTCTGCACAACCGCGGTCTGCCTCGGCGTTCTCCACGGATGTGCCGACTGCGCCCCGCCGCGCCCCGTGGCTCGCGACAATCGGGGCATGAGCCCGCTGACCCCACCCACGATCACCCGACTCGACCCGCGCTATCCGCTGCTGTGGCGAGACGGCGAGACCGTGCAGTTCGGCCTCGAGGACGTGCTGCGCGTTGATGTGCACGCTCAGTGGGTCGAGCCGCTGTTGATGCGACTGCGCAGCGGCATCCGCCGATCGGGGTTCGACGTGATCGCGCACGGCGTCGGCGCTCCCCGGGATGAGGCGCGTCGGCTGTTCGAGGCATTGCGGCCGGTGCTCGTGGAAGACCCGCCGGTCCCGCCGCCGGCCTGGGTGGAGGGTGTCAACATCACCGACCCTCGAGTGCAGCAGCGGCTGCGCGAGGCCCTCGTCGAGGAGGGCGTCCCGCCGGGAACCCGAGACGAGGGCGATGCCGTCGGCGTCATCGTCGTGGAGGGAGCGGCAGCGGCCCTGCAGCTCGCTGCGTACCTGCGCGACGATGTGGCGCATCTGCCGGTGGCGTTCGAACGCGACGCGACGACCGTGGGCCCTCTCGTCCTGCCCGGCCGCACGCCGTGCCTGTCGTGCCGGGACGCGCACGAGTGCGCACGCGACCCGGCGTGGCCGCTGCTGCACGCGCAGCTGATCGGGAGACCGGCGGCGCCGATCTCCGCCGCGAAGGTGGCCGCGGCGGCCGTGCTCGCCGCGCGCATCCTGCGCACCCCGACGCCGGGAGCCGGCCTGATGGTGCGGGTCAGCCCCGACGGGCGCCGCTCCTGGCGTTCGGTGCGACATCACGCAGAATGCCCGTGCCTCGAGCCGTCGTCCCGATCTCGGCGAGGAAGCGCGACGGGGAGCGTTCTCCCCGCCCGGCGGAGCGGGCCCACGACAGAGCGAGAGTACGCGCGGCCCGCGTGATGCCGACGTAGGCGAGCCGGCGTTCCTCGTCGACCTGCTCGAAGCTCGACGCGTACGAGATCGGCAGCGCCCCCTCCGCCCATCCCGAAAGGTAGACGTGCGGCCATTCCAGGCCCTTCGCCGCGTGCAGCGTCGACAGCGTGACCGTCTGCAGCGTCGGTTCGTGCTGATCCTTCGCGCGCGCCATCAGGGCGTCCGCGAACTCGCGCAGCGTGGTGCCCGGCGCAGCCTCCTCCGCCAGCCGGAGGATCGCGCGGCGCGCCTCCCAGCCGTCCCGCTGGGCGCCGCCGGCGACGGGCGGCTCCTCGGTCAGGCCGAGGCCGCGCAGCACGTCGCGCACGGCGGGCAGGAATCCGGCATCCGTCGGGGACACGGCCGCGCCGCGCAGCGCGAGCACCGCCTGCCGCACCTCGGGCATGTCGAAGAACCGCGTTCCGCCGAGGACGGTGGTCGGCACTCCCCGGGCCGCGAGGGCCTGCTGCAGCACGCCCGACTGCGCGTGGGCGCGGTACAGCACCGCGATGTCGGCCGGTGACGTTCCGGCCGCGATCCGCGCGGCGATGCCGGCGGCGATGCCCTGAGCCTCCTCGGTCTCGGTGTCGAAGGCCGTGACGGTGGGCGGCTCCGCCGAGAAGTCGTCGCGGGCCGGCACGAGATCCAACGCACCCGGACGGCCGCGCATGAGGGCGTTCGCCGCGGTGAGGATGGGCGCGCGGGAGCGGTAGTTCGTCTCGAGCCGCACGACGGTCGCGTCGGGATAGCGCCGCTCGAACTCCAGCAGGAACCGCTGCTGCGCCCCCGCGAACGAGTAGATCGTCTGGCTGGCGTCGCCGACGACGCACAGATCCCTCCGGTCGCCGAGCCAGAGTTCCAGCAGCCGGTTCTGCAGCGGCGAGACGTCCTGGAACTCGTCGACCGTGAAATGGCGGTACTGCTCGTGCACGGCGGTGGCGACGCGCGCCTCGGTCTCCAGCATCCCTGCGCAGGCGAGCAGCACGTCCTCGAAGTCGAGCTGCCGGCGCTCGTCCTTCAGCGCCTCGTAGGCGCCCATCAGCTCCAGGAGCTGATCGGGGCGGATGCCGCTGATCGGCCGCTCCTGCTCGGCGTACCGCTCGATGGAGAGCATCGACACCTTGCGCCACTCGATCTCCGATGCGATGTCCCGCAGCGTGGCCGTGCCGGGGCGCAGTCGCATGCCGTCGGCGGCCTGACCGAGCAGGCGCACCTTGTTGTCGACGATCGAGGGGGCGGTGTCGCCGGCGAGAGTCGGCCAGAAGAAGTTCAGCTGAGCCAGGGCGGCCGAGTGGAACGTGCGGGCGGAGACCCCGGCCACCCCGAGCGCGCGCAGCCGCCCGCGCAGCTCACCGGCCGCCTTGGCGGTGAAGGTGACCGCCATCACGCGCGACGGGGAGTACGCGCCGGTGTCGACTCCGTGCGCGATTCGGTGCGTGATCACGCGGGTCTTTCCGGTACCGGCTCCGGCGAGCACCGCGACCGGCCCCCGGAGCACGGATGCCGCCTCGCGCTGCCGGTCGTCGAGGGCGTCGAGGGCGCTCATCCCGCCTCCTCGTACCAGTCCCGGATGAGGCGGTACGCGATGGACGCCTCACCGGGCAGGCCGACCGGTCCCTCACCGGCGAGCGCGGACCCGATCTCGGCGCGGCTCAGCCAGCGCACGTCGATGATCTCCTCACCATCCGCGCGCGCATCCTCGCTCGCGGCCACGGCGCGGAAGCCGAGCATCAGCGACCGTGGGAACGGCCACGGCTGCGAGGCGACGTACTCGACCCGCGCGATCCGCACGCCGGCCTCCTCGGCGAGCTCGCGGTGGATCGTGGCCTCGAGCGACTCACCCGCCTCGACGAAGCCGGCGAAGCACGAGTGCATGCGGCCCTGCCAGTTCGCATTCGCGCCCAGCAGCAGCCGTTCACCGTCGGGGCTGGTGACGGCGACGATGACGGCCGGGTCGGTGCGCGGGAAGTGCTCGCTCTCGCAGGTCGCACACCACTTCGCCCACCCCGCCTGCCGGGTCTGGAGCCGGCTGCCGCAGGCCGAGCAGAACACCGTGTCGCGCAGCCAGCCGGCGAGCGCTATGGCCGAGACGAGCAGCTCACCTTCGCGCGAGCCGAGTCGCCCGCCGAACTCGCGCAGTCCGACCCACTGGGCCCTGTCGCCGGCCGCCGTGTCTTCGTCCGCTGCGGGAGCGGCCGTCTCGGCCGGGACGAAGACGGGTTCTGCGACGGGAGCGACGGATGCCAGCAGCACGGCGCTTCCATCGGCGTCGCGCCCGAGCAGCGCCCATTCGGCCTCGCCCACCTCTCCGGGTGCGACGCGGCGCACCGCGTCGCCGTCGAGCATGACCCGTCCCTCGCGGACCACGACCACGCGGGTGCCCGGCTCCGCGCGCAGCCGTTCGAGGAGCCGCGGCTCGCCGCGCAGTTCGGCTGCCCTGTCGAGCGTGTCGGGCGGGGCGACCATGCGTTCCTCCTGGTGTCGAATGCGGCTCCGGCGCGGAGTTCTCTCGCGGACCGACGCCGCGCCGTATACCGGCGCAAGGGCGTGGCGTGGGCGTGCCGACCCGGATGCAGACCTACCCTGGAGGACATGGCACGCTCTCCTTTCACTCTAGTGGCGGCGGTCACGGCCGCACTGCCCGGGGCGGAGGTCGTGGGCGCCCGGGCGCTCACCTCCGGCGGAGACGGGCGCTTCGACTCGGCGGTGGCGACGCTCTCGGACGGCAGGGAACTCGCCATCCGCGTGGCCGACGACGACGAGGGTGCGCGTGAACTGTCCGAAGAGGCTCTCGCCCTGCGCGCTCTGACGGCCGGCGTACGCGAGATGCTGCCGTTCCGCGCTCCGACATACGTGGGTGAGACCCGAGTCGGTGAAGGTCAGGGCCTCGTGACAGACCTGCTGCCCGGCTATCTCATCGACGCGCAGCACCTGCCCGCCGGGCGCGGCGCCGCGCCCTCGGTCGGTGCGGCCACCGCGGCAGTGCACGCGCTGCCGGCATCCGTCGTCCGCTCCGCAGGGCTCAGCGTCCGAGACCCCGGAGGTGTGCGCGAGGATGTGCGCCGGCTCGTCGACCGCGCGACCGGCACGGGCCGGGTACCGGCGCGGCTGGCGACCCGCTGGCGCGAGGCCGTCGCTGACGACGAGCTGTGGCGGTTCGAGACCACCGTGACGCTCGGCGGTATGCAGGCCGGATCTTTTTTGTACGAGGATGACGACGACCGAGGACCGCAGGTGTCCGCGGTGCTGGGGTGGCGTGGTCTCTCGGTCGGCGATCCCGCCGAGGACCTGGGCTGGCTCTCCGGGGCACCGGAGGCGGCGGCCGACGTGCACGCCGCCTACACCGACGCGTCGACCCGCGCCACGGACGACGCCCTCCGCGTGAGGGCGCGCCTGCACGCGGAGCTCGAGTTCGCTCGCTGGCTCGTGCACGGCGACTCCCTGCGGCGCAGCGACATCGTCGACGACGCCGCCGCCCTGCTGCAGTCGCTGGCCGATGGGCTGCACGCCGACGACCTCACCGTCGCGACCGGCTACACCGGTGGGGTCGATTCGGCGCTGGACGTGCTCGAGCGCGTGCCGCAGACCTCGGGCGTCGCGGCCGACACGTCGATGCAGACCGACGCGTACCGTCCGGAGGACCTGTGGCCGGACGGTGACGCGCAGGACGACGACGTGCACTCCGAGGAAGGAGCCCCCGCCGCCCGGACGGACGAGGCGCCGGCGGAAGACGCGTCGGCCGAGCCTGGCCCCGACGGGTCTGCGGCGACGAGCTGGGAGACGCCGACGCAGGACCTCAGCGAGATCTCGGGCGTTCGCGGCTCAGCGACCCATGACACCGCACCGGCGTCGTCCCAGCCGGGCGAGCCAGACGACGCGGACGGCGAAGCGGATTCCGAGGACGAGGCTCAGCGTGCGGCGCGGGCTGCGCTCCAGCGCTGGACCAGTTCCGCCTCGGAGTAGACCCGCTCACCGCGGATGACGAGGTCGTCGGCGACGTAGTACAACGCCACGTCGATCTCCTCCAGTGGCACCCCGAACCGGCGGTGATAGGCCAGACGGTAGAGCGCGAGCTGCAGCATCCGATCTTCCCGCTCCTCGGCTGTGCGTGGCGCCTTGCCGGTCTTCCAGTCCACGATCTCGATCCGCCCGCCGCGGTCCTCCCGGCGGTAGACGGCGTCGAGCTTGCAGATGACGACATGCTGCTCGGTCTCACCCGGCTGCGGCTGCGCCGACGCTCCGAAAGCGAAGTCGATCTCGATCTCGACCGCGATCGGCTTGAGCGGGCCCCATTCGCTGCGCTCGAAGATCTGCTGCAGGGTGGCCAGGTCCGCGGCATCCGCCGGCGACACGTCGCCGCTGTCGGTGAAGTCCTCGTCGGACTCCCACAGCCCTTCGTCGATGCGCGTGCCGACGCCGACGAGTTCGGAGCGCTGCTCGACCCAGGCGTGAAACAGTGTGCCCAGGCGCGTCTGCCGGTAGGGCCGCTCCGGCATCGGCCGGGCGATCTGCCCCAGCGTGCCGCGGAAGTCGGTGACGTAGTCCTTGAACCGGGAAGCGGGCACGCGCGTCGGAACGGCCGTCACGGCACCGCGCATCCGCTCCGCGCGCTCGGCGAGCAGGCGCGACAGCTCGGCCGTCGGCTCGGGAGTCGCACCTGTGCGCGTCGCCTCTTCCAGCACGTCCCGCACCTCGGTGGCGGCGCGCTCCACCACCGGCCGGCGTCCGCCGAGCGGGTCGAGGGGCCACTCCCGGGTCATGCCGGTTCCGGCATACGGGTTCTCGTCGGCGTCGACCGTTCCGACCGGCTCGAGTCCGAGCGCCTCGATCGCCTCCTCGAGGTACGGGCTGGGAGTGCGGGGGCTCTTCTGGCCCGCCCAGTGCGAGCCGGTGAGCAGCAGGTCGGTGCGAGCGCGGGTGATGGCGACGTACGCGAGGCGACGCTCCTCCTGCTGTTGATACTGCTTGTACGCGGCCTTGAACCGCGTCAGCGCACCGGGCGACGTCTTGCTGGCGCTGGTGAGTGAGGCGACACCGGCCCTGCACTGCTTCTGCGGGTCGGGGTCGTCGATGACCGGCGGTGTCCACTCGAATCGCGGCAGCGCGGTGCTGTCTCCCCTCAGGGCGAAGGGCAGCACGCCGAACCCGAACCAGCCGGCGGTGTCGCTGACACGCGAGGGCAGTTCGTCTGCCACCAGACGAACCACGGCCACGGCATCCCACTCCAGCCCCTTCGAGCCGTGAATGGTCAGCAGCTGCACGACGCCGGGCTCGGGGGGCTCAGGTCGCGGCATGAGTTCGTCGGTGCTCTCGGCCTTGTCCAGCCAGGCGATCAGGCTGCCGATCGTGCCTCGCTGATCGGCGGCGAGGAACGCCCGCACCTCGTCGGCAAAGGCGCGCAGCTGAGTGGATGCGACGCGGGCGGGCCCTCGGGTCTCGTTCGCGGCGAGCTCGATGTCGAGTCGCAGCTCCTGCTCGATGAGACGGATCAGCTCGGGGATCGGCTGCGTGGCCGCGCGCCGCAGTCGCTCCAGCATCTGCCCTGCCGCCCGGATGCGGGCGCGCCCGTCGGGCGTGATGCGCTCGAGGAGTCGGTAGTCGTCGCGCAGCCCGCGGACGACGTCCACCGCGTCGACGATCGACACCGCCTCGTCGGCCCCTCGTGAAGACCGGATGCGGGCGCGCAGTTCGTCGGGCAGCGGAAGCAGACCGCTGTCGCGCTTGGACAGCTCCGTGGCCAGGTCGTGCAGCGCCGCCATGTCGGCGACCCCCACTCCGAAGCGCGGACCCACCAGCAGACGGATCAGTGCGGACCCGGCGTTGGGGTCGTGGATGAGCCGGAGCACGGAGACGACATCGACGACCTCGGGGGTGGCCAGCAGCCCGCCGAGTCCGAGGATGCGGTGCGGGATGCCCTGTGCGGCGAGCGCCGCCGCGAATGTCTGCATGTGCTTCTTGGAGCGGAACAGGATCGCCCCGGTGTGGGGTTCACCAGATGCGCGTGCGTCGTGCGCGGCGCGGCACTCGGCGAACCAGGAGGCGACCTCGGCCGCCTCGTCATCGACGGTGAACGGGTAGCGCACGGCGATGGCGCCGTCGCCCGCGCCGGGCCTGGGCTCGAGCGGCGGCACGTCGAGGCCGGGGCGCTGCAGGGGCACGAGCACGCGGTTCGCGATGTCGAGGATGCGGCGATCGTTGCGCCAGCTGGTCATCAGGCTGTACGTCCGCGCGGTCCGGTCGGCTGAGAAGGAGCGCGAGAAGGCGTACAGGTTGTCGGCGCTCGCGCCGCGCCAGCCGTAGATGGACTGGTGCGGGTCGCCGACGGCCATCACCGCCGTGTCACGGAACAGCTCGGCGAGAAAACGGGTCTGGATGACCGACGTGTCCTGGTATTCGTCGAGCAGCACGACCCGGTGCTGCTCGCGGAGGTCCTCGCGCACGTCGGGCGACGACTCGACGATGTCGTACGCCCCGGCCACCTGATCGGCGAAGTCGAGCACCCCGCGGCGCTGCTTCTCGACGATGTACTCCCGCACGAGCGCGGTCAGGGTGGGCAGGGCGAGCAGATTGGCAGCCGCCTTCTCGATGTCGGCATTGCTGCGGTACGGCTCGAACGACGCCGCCGTGTCGCGGGCGATGCGCGCGGCCCGCTCGAGATCGGCACGATGGTCGAGCGAGGCACCGGCAAGACGCTGCACCGCGTCGACGACCGTGTTCACGGCGAAGTCGATGTTCTCCAGTTCCGGCAGATCGGCACGCAGCACGACGTCGCGGGCCAGCATCCACGAACCCGCCTGGCTGAGCATCGCCACGTCCGGGTCCCGCCCGATCCGTGCGGCGTGCTCGCGCACGATGCCGTCGGCGAAGGCGTTGTACGTCGACACCCGCGGGCGGGTCATCAGATCCTCGGCGGTGCGCGGCGTCGCCGGATCCCAGCCTGTTCCGTACCGGTCGGCCAGCTCGTCGAGCAGGTGCGTACGCACGAGATCGCGTTGCCGACCGGGCGCTGCCGCCTCGACGCGGCTCAGCGCGCCGGAGGCGACGATCTCGGGCAGGTGCGGCAGCAGCCCGCGCCGGCCGTACTCATCGATCAGCGCCAGGCGGGCGCCGATGCGCTCGGCCAGCTCACCCGCCGCCTTGCGGGTGAAGGTGAGCCCGAGCACCTCGTCCCGGCGCACCAAACCGTTGGCCACCAGCCACACCACCCGGCCCGACATCGTCTCGGTCTTGCCGCTTCCTGCACCGGCGACGACCAGCGCAGGCTGCGGCGGCGCTTCGATCACCCGCTGCTGTGCGGGGGTGGGGGTGGGCAGACCGAGGGCGGCGGCGATGTCGGTCGCGGAGATGGCGGGAGCGCGCTGCCACCCAGCTGCGCCAGGGGCATCCAGAACAGTGGTCGCCGGGATCATGCGCTCACCGCCGGAACCGTGTGGATGCGGCACGGGTTCACCCTTCCCTGGGTGTCGGTGCAGTGCGTCTCGACCTGGGCGGTGAAGCTGGCCGCGGACATGCCGCGCGCGGCATCCGCGATTCGGCGGAGGAACTGCGCTCGCGCCTCCTCATCGAGGGTGTGCTGGTGGGCGATGCGGTACTCGCTGCCGGCGAGGGTCTTCGCGACCAGCACGAGCCGGGCACCCGCCAGCGCGGCGGGGTCTGCGCCGGCGATGAGCCCCTGCTGCACCGCGATCTGGTAGGCGGCGAGCTGAGCGTGCTCGAGCACCTTGCCGTCGCTCTCAGGCTCGTTCTTGCCCGTCTTCAGGTCGACCACGACGACCCGCTCCTCCCCTGGGTCATCGGGCATGGGCGTCCAGCCCCGGCTGCGTGCGGCCGCATGCTCCCCCGCACCGGCGGGATACGCCTCCACGCGGTCGATGAAGCCGTGGATCACCGCCCGTCGGCCACCGGCGTCGTCGGCGGGGAGGACCGCGGGCACGCCGTCGTGGTCGGCGACCTCCACGGCGAAGCGGAACTCCACCTCGCCGGCCAGCACCCGACCGCGATCGCGCGCGACCTCGCGCAGGTATCCGTGCAGCCGCTCGATGTACTGGTCTGCCCGTCGACGCTCCTTGCGCCCGATCCACTCGGTCTCGAAATCCAGCTCCGGCCAGTGCTCGGCGAGTACCGCTCGCAGCCGCTCGAGTTCGCCGTCCGGAACCGTCTCCATGGCCTCGTGGATGATCGTGCCGATTCCGGCGGATGGCGGCATCACCGTGTCTCCGCCGAGGGCCGAGACCACCCACCCCAGCCCGCACTCCTCGAACGACTCCATCCGGGAGGGCGACACCCGCGCCGCCTCGATGGTGAGATCGCGCAGCGGGGCGCGGGTGGAGGGCTCGGCGACGCCGTACCACTCCTCTGGCGCAGCACCGGGGACCCCTTCTCGCGCGAGCACGGCGAGCTGAGCCGCGGCCTCGGCGCGTGCGGCCGGCGAGACCGCGGTGGTGAGCGTTCGACGATGCCGAGCGACGAGACCGCGCAGGGTGAGCGGATGCTCCGCCGACGGATGCAGCTCGGGCGGCTCGGGCGCGGGAAGGAACGCGAAGAAGGGGCTGGGGGTGTGATCGTCGTCGTCGACGGCCGTCACCAGCAGCCGGCGCCGTGCTCGTGACAGGGCGCGGACGAACAGCCGCAGCTCGTCGTGCATCGCGCTGCGCCGCCGGTCCAATGCGCCGGGCGACACCTCGACGCCGGTGCGCAGTGCGTTCACGGTGTCGGCCAGACGCCAGGTGTGCAGCAGTCCGCCTCGCAGGCGCACGTTCGGCCACACACCGTCCTGCACACCGGCGATGACGACCGCCTCGAACTCGGTGCCGAGTGCGGTCGCCGGGGTGAGCAGGGTGACCTGCCCGGGACGGTCGGGGGTCGAGAGCGTGTCTTCGGGGACCTCGCTGCCGAGGATGTCGCGGACGAACCGCTCCGGCTTCTCGTTCGGTGTGCGCTCGACGAAGCGCTTGGCCGCATCGAACAGCGCGACGAGCGCGTCCAGCGCGCGGGCGGTCTCGCCGCCGGATGACATCAGTGCGGCCTCCCGCCAGGCGACCTGCAGCCTGCGCCCGTCGACCGCTCGTGCGGCATCCCATGCACGCCAGAGCAGATCGTGGATGGTCTCGCCGCGTGCGGCGGCATCCGTCATCGCGGCGAGGGTGCCGGCGAAACGCGCCGCGGCCCTGGCCTCGGGGGCGTCGATGAGTTCGAGCAGGAAGGGGTCTGCCATCGCCTGGCGGAGCAGTTCGCGAGCCGGCGTGGAACCGTCGTCTGCGAGTTCGCGATGGCGCAACCGAGCACGCAGCCGCCGCAGCCCGATGGCGTCCATCCCGCCGAACGGCGACCGCAGCGCCTCTTCGAGCTCCTCCGCTGTGCGCTCGGGCGCGGGTGTGAGAGCGAGCGCGACGATGCCCACGAGATCGCGAACGGCCGCCTCCTCGCCCAGAGGCCGTTGCACGCCGGCGGCCCTCGTCGGGATCTCGCGCGCCGCCAGCTCGGTCTCCAGCGTGGTGACCTGACGGGTGTCGTGGGCGATCACGGCCATGTCCTGCCAGGCGATGCCGTCGGAGAGGTGCCAGTCGCGCAGAACCCCGGCGATGCGGTCGAACTCCTCGTACGGCGATCCGGCGAGGAACGCGGTGACGGCGGCATCCCTCCCTTCGTCGTCGACCGTCTGAGGGGCGCGTCGGTGCTCGACCCGCCCGGCCGCGCCGATCGCCTGCGTGACGGTCCGCGTCAGCGTGACCAGCGCCGGTGCCTGCCGATGCGGGACGTCGAGCACGAACACCCGTCCCAGGTCGCCGGCGAGCCGTGAGAACAGTTCGGGACTCGCTCCTCGGAATGCGCCGGACGAGATGTCGGGGTCGCCGAAGGCGAGCACCGCCACCCCGCGCGAGCGCAGCGCGCGGACGAGTTCGACGCCGCCCCGGGTGAGTTCCTGGGCGTCGTCGATGAGCACGGCGCGCAAGGGAGCCAGGGGCCCGAGCACCGCCGGCTCGGCGGTGCGCACGATGGCGGTGGCCTCGGCGACGAGATCGGCGGCATCTCGGTGCGCGGAGCGCATCCGGTCGAGCACGCGACGGTACTCCACCAGGAAGTCCGCCGCGGCGCACCACACCTCGTCTCCCGTGCGGCGCAGCTCGGCGGGCTCGGCGCCCAGCTCGGTGCACTCCGCGAGGAACGCCCGCAGCTCGGAACGGAATCCCTTCGCGCCTCTGACCGCCGGACTGAGCGCATCGGGCCAGTCCACGAGCGGCTCCTCGGCATCGCCTGCGAGCAGCTCGGCGATGATCCGGTCCTGGTCGGCGCCGGTGAGGAGCGCGGGCGGGTCGTCGCCCGCGCGCACGGTCGCGCCGCGGACGATCTGGAAGGCGAACGATCCGAGCGAGCGAGCGAGCGGTCCAGGGGTGGCCTGGCTGATGCGCACCCCGATCCGGTCGCGCAGCGCCGTCGCGGCCTGCCTGCTCGGGGTCAGCACGAGCACCTGCTCCGCAACCATGCCGGACTGCAGCAGGTGCACGACCCGCTCGGTCAGCGTGCGAGTCTTGCCGGTTCCGGGCGCACCGAGCACGACGCCCGACTGCGCGGCCGGCGCCTGCACGACGTCGCGCTGTGCGACGTCCATCGCCGCGGGGCTGTGTCGTTCGGCCTGCTCGGTCATGAACTCCACGGTAACCGGGGTGGCGGACATCACCGGCCGCGCCGGAGCGTCCGCGCCGCCGGGTAGAGTTGCGGTGTCCGTGAACCTGGAGGAGACCGCGTGGAAATCCGCATCGGCATCGTGAACACCGGCCGTGAGCTGAGCTTCGACACCGCGAGCAGCGCCGACGACGTGCGCTCGCAGGTCACGTCCGCCCTCGAGCAGGGTGCGACGCATCTGACCCTCGCAGACATCAAGGGCAACACGTACGTGATCCCCACCGCGAATCTCGCCTTCGTCGAGATCGGCACCGAGGAGTCCCGTCGCGTCGGCTTCGTCGCCTGACATGTACATCCTGCTCGCGATGATCGCCGCGTGCGCGCTGGGGGTGGCGCTGCACTTCGTGCTGCCGCACCGTGAGCTGCGCGGCGTCGCGGTGACGCCGGCGGTCTGCACGGCCGCGGCTGCGGCGATCTACACCGGCATGCAGTGGGCCGGTGTGAGTGAGGCCGACATCTGGCTGTGGGTGGTGAGCATCGGCGGCGGCATCCTCATCGCGCTGACCGCCACGCTCGCTCTCACGGCGAGGCGGCAGCGCTCGGATGCCGAGGAGAAGCGCGCCCTGGGTATCTGACCGCCCCCAGTCCGCTCCGGTGGGTGCTAGGAGGCGAGCCCCATGGCATCCATCCGCCTGGCGTGCGCACCCATCAGCTCGGTGTACACCGGCTCGATGCGCGTGTCGTCGGCGGCGAGCCGCTCCGGACGAAGGGCGCTGCGACAGACCAGGAGGGTGTCGCCGACCAGCCGGCGCCCCCACATCGACAGCAGCGACCGCCACTCGGGGTCGCTCTCGATCGTCTCCTGGATGATCGCGACGATCTCGTGACGCGCGTCGTCCTCCCGCAGGATCGCGGCGACCCGCTCCCCCGTCTCGCCATAACTGGATGCCAGCGCCAGGTAGAAGTCGTCCAGCATTCCGGCGGTGAGGTAGACCGCCAGCAGGGTCTCCTCGGGCCGCGCGCCGATGGTCTTGCGCCGGAATGCGTCGAGGTGCTCGCGGAACGGCAGCATCACCTGGGTGGGGTCATCGCCGCGGTCCGCGATGACCTGCACGATCTCGCGATGCTTGTCCAGTGCCGCACCGGCGGCGCGGGACAGCGCCTCCTTGCGGCTCAGCTCGGGAGTGCCGCGGATGCCGCGGCTGAGCGTCTCGAAGTAGCCCAGCTGCAGGTACGCGGCCTGCCCGAGGAAACGGTTCGGCTCGGGCGCCAGTTCGGCGAAGTCGACGCGCCGGGCGTCGCCGACATCTCCCCTGCTGCGCAGCGCGAGCGGGCGCCGCTGCGGCGTGCGCTTCCAGAACCAGTTCACCACCCGCCCAAGACTACTCGGCGCCGTCCGCTGCGTCTGAGCGCGCCCCTCCGCTAGGCTGGTCGCGTCCTGCCATCGGAGCAGGGCCCCGCGCCTGTGACAGCAGTGAGACGGCGTGGATCCGTTACGAGGCGCCGCCCGTGTGGTCGGCATGGCCGCCAGGCGCGCCGGACAGGCAAGACCAACTGTGACTTCATTCGCTGATCTCGGAATCGATCAGGACATCATCGACGCCCTCGCCTCGAAGGGCATCGTCGACGCGTTCCCCATCCAGGAGCAGACCATTCCCCTCGGCCTTCCCGGCCAGGACATCATCGGCCAGGCCAAGACCGGCACCGGCAAGACCTTCGGCTTCGGCATCCCGGTGGTGCAGCGGCTCGGCCTCAGCCCCGAGCCGGGCGTCAAGGCGCTCATCGTCGTGCCGACACGTGAGCTGGCCGTGCAGGTATACGAAGACATGGACCTGCTCACCAGCAACCGCTCCACCAGCGTGGTCGCGATCTACGGCGGCAAGGCGTACGAGGGCCAGATCGACCAGCTCAAGGCCGGCGCGCAGATCGTCGTCGGCACACCGGGGCGCCTGATCGACCTCGCCGGTCAGCGTCTGCTCGACCTGTCGAACGCGGCCGAGGTCGTGCTCGACGAGGCCGACAAGATGCTCGACCTCGGCTTCCTCGCCGACATCGAGAAGATCTTCCAGAAGGTGCCCGAGAAGCGCCACACGCAGCTGTTCTCGGCCACCATGCCGGGTCCGATCGTCGCACTGGCGCGCCGGTTCATGAACAACCCCATCCACATCCGCGCGACCGACCCCGACGAGGGGCTCACGCAGGCGAACATCAAGCACCTCGTCTACCGCGCGCATTCGATGGACAAGGACGAGATCATCGCCCGCATCCTGCAGGCCGAGGGCCGCGGCAAGACCGTCATCTTCACCCGTACGAAGCGCGCGGCGCAGAAGCTGCACGACGAGCTCGCCGACCGCGGCTTCAACGTCGGCGCCGTGCACGGCGACATGGGCCAGGAGCAGCGCGAGCGCTCGATGGCGGCGTTCAAGGCCGGCAAGCGCGACGTGCTCATCGCCACCGACGTCGCGGCGCGCGGCATCGACGTCGACGACGTCACGCACGTCATCAACCACACGATCCCCGACGAGGACAAGACATACCTGCACCGTGCCGGTCGCACCGGTCGTGCGGGCAAGACGGGCAT